>NZ_CP038141.1:277500-577500 GCF_006542355.1 Swingsia samuiensis
ACAATATCGCCTAAAAACAGAATTCTCAATCTGGAACCTTTCAACAAACCATTACGTCTATTATTTAACCTGTATCGTTTCCCGTTCTGTAATAATTACCGATAGAGGAATATCGTATTCGTCTATCGGCACACTATTTACTTCCTGAAAAGAAAAACCGTAGCCTACTGTCATAACATTCGATTGTGTCAAAGTCCGGTCGTAATAACCGCCTCCGTAACCCAAACGATACCCTTTGCGGTCAAACGCCAAAAACGGAACTAATACGACATCCGGTTGCATCACACGCCCTTCTGGGTATTGCGTTCCATACAGACCATCTAACATTTTTGAATTTTTGGTCCATTGCCTGAAAATCAGCGGAAAGCCCTTCTTGGGGGTTTCAGGCAAAACGACAATTTTTCCCATCTCTTCCAATTGAGAAATCAACCAACGCAAATCAATTTCTTCTGGAAGAGGCCAAACTGCTGCAATAATCTGGAAATCATACACCAACAACGATTGAATAAGCCGCTGTAATAAAGCTTGCTCGCTCTCAAGAGAAAACATTTGCTTTCTCTTAACGGCCATAACTTTTCGTAAATCTTTTTTTGGGGAAAGTATCATTTAACAAATCAATAAAATGGAGCCACCAAAGCCGTTGGTTTGTTCAGCCCTCCTAGACCTGCAAGTGCAGGTGGGCGCCGGTTAACATGACCACGGCCACGACAGAGCCAGCTCCCTAAGGAATGCTTATCGGCCCGGGGGTTGATATACCTGACGCACCAGGCAGCTCCATCTTCATATTAGCAAAGCGCGCACGTTAATCAATATGATTAATTTTCACTCTCAATTTGTTGCGCTAAAAGTTCAGCTTTGTTCGCTAGATTTGACAGTCTGTCATTATTTTTAGCAGAGGCTTGCAACGCTTTTTGAGCCGTTTCAACGGTCTTCATCACTTCATCTGAAAGTGGTTTATTTTTCAACTCATAGATTTCATCTGCCATGAGCAAAGCTGCCATCACCAGCGTTTTAGATTCGCTCGTAACCCCGCCAAAGTTACGGGCCTTTTGCAGCCAACCTTCAACCTGACGCACCATAGCGTATAAATGGTGCTCCTCTCCGTCTTGGCAGCCTACATTATAAACATACCCATTTAACCGTATGGAAACTTGCCCCATCGAATTACCTTTCCTGTGGTTCAACCACGTTACGGATACGAACACACAAAGCATCAATTCCTGCGGCAAGCGCTGAAATTTCTGGCAAAGAAACAACTTCGTTTGCTACATCTTGTTTCTTCTTGGCTTCCTGCTTCTGTAACGCAACAGTAACCCGAATTAAGGCTTCCTCAAGACGATCTATCGTTTTATTATCAGACACCAGCCCTACATCTTTATTCAAAGCGCCTACGTCTCCCATGTCATTATACACTGACGAAAAAGCCAATACTTCCCTAACGCATAATATTCAACAGCAAAGACCGGAACATCTCTTTGCGTCAAGAAATAATCCAAGACAGATTTTCTGTATTTCGAATTTGTCTGAAAAAATATGGCTTTATAATAATATAACTCACTCAGAATTCTTACTCATCTCTCCTCTTAATGCGGGAGCAAGCTTTGGTATTCCATGGTGGCTATCCGTTACGCAGGAGCATAAACACCACTCCATCCTCGACTGCGGCTCTTCTGCAGCCCTAGCCCATATCGCTCTCAGTGAAGGAATCGGTTTCGTCGTTTGCTTCGCTGCCTCAAAACAGATTAGATCTTTACAAACAGATCATAATTTTCGAACACGAATCTTAACATCACGACCTCCTTCCCAACCGATCAGCCCTCAAACGTCTACTTGTCCGTCCTCATTCAAGAAAGCCTCCTCACGACCATGACAGCATTTGACCTATATCCAACTTTACCGCTCCATTATGAAATTAAAGATGCGTTAAAATTTTTACCTCCTCTTCTCTCATCTCCAAATGTCTCTGCCTTAAGATTGTCTTTTTCAACGCCACTAACGGAGGATCATTTCTTTCAATTACGAGATATTCTTCACCAAAATGATGTCGCCTTAATTCTTGATATTGGTGAAAATAAAAGCCCATCCATTCCGCCCTACATTTATAAAAGCCTTGACGGCCTCCATTCGTCTCTTGCTCAAAATATACAGCATCTTCGCAAAACAACCCCGGAAAATATACAACTCGGTTGTTTTTGCCATACACGCGATGAAGCTATGCAGGCGGGGGAATCTGGAGCCGACTATATTTCTTTTGGGTTAAATAATTTGGATTTAATCAAATGGTGGGGAAGTGTAATGGAGCTCCCCACAGTTGCCGAGGCAATCACGTCAACGAAAGATGCAATCAATGCAAAAACTGCCCAAGCTGACTTTCTATCTTTTGCATTAGAGTTTGACGGAAAAGATACAGATAAACTGTCCCATATCCTTTCCGCCACCTAATTATTTCACGTGAGAGATAGGTAACAATGCACCTTGAGTGAAATATAGAACACCATTCGATTGAGGGAACGAATGCCCCCAAAGCTTCGATACTTGACCCGCAGGGTTATTTAAAAACAACTCGCCTGTCTGTGGGTCTTCATGAACACTCAAAACCGTTCCGTACAGGGTTTTTAGCCCTACTCCCTGTCCCTTTCTACGAGCAATCGCTTTTCTAAGGGCTTTTTCATCCCATTTTCCTGAAACGATTGTATAACCAAGAATAGAAGTAAGTTGCCCTTTCATTGCTGGCGTCATCAAGCCACCGCGCCACCGAGCAGACATATCTTCCATGGCTTTATTCGGAATAGCAAAAACGGTAATCGGGCCAGGGCCTGTAATCCACGGCACCAAACCAGTATATTTTAATGCCGCAAAATAATCTGCCAACTCAACAGATGCACCAATATTTTCATCTAATGGACGATCTTCGTAAGAAGGACTTGGTGGACGATGATAAGCAACAATCGTGTTCGGTTCACCGTTTTTAGACGGCGTATAAGCTTGAGTCACCGTATCTGGCATATACCGCATTTTTGTACTGCTATGCGTCTCAAAACTATCTTGATAATTATGTGACCAGTCCGTCCCGTGCCAATCTGACTTATGGCAGGCGGCTAACGCAAGCCCCAACAAGAGCCCGCTTCCCAATCTAAGATGTTTACTAGACATCACATTCCGGAAAGAAGATGAAAAAGCGAATCGCTGAGGCATGTTTCGTTTTACCGCCCTAAATAAAATAAGATGTGTTCTTTGACCTAAAGGGAATGCATTCAGCACCCATTCCCTCTCATAGTCCACCCAATTACACGATCATTCACAAGCTCAAAAGTAGTTTGACAGCTTGTATTATAGTATGTGGGAGGAATTCCGCCACTCCATCCCATACCGGGGCCACCACCCCAGCCCCAGCCGGGACCTCCTCCCCAGCCCCAACCAGGACCACCGCCCCAGCCGTAACTATCCCAACCATACCCCATCCCGATGCTACCCGGAGAATACTGAGTTTCGTTATCAATATATGCTAAGAAAGAGTGTCCTTGCGCTTGATAGCTTTTTGAAGGAACTCCAAACTCGCGCACAATATCGACCTCACTTTTCCCAACCATCGAATTGAGAACTTGCTTTTGCTGCACGGTCGGAATGTCACATGCAGACAATGTCAAAAAAGACATTAGAAACAACAACTGCGTCTTCTTTGCTAACGTCATCTGATGCTTTAAAAATGTCACCAATCAACTCTCCAAACGAAGATAGAGCAAATTACTATCACCAATAGATTATTCTTTTGTAAATCTCTTATTGCTTAAAGTAACCACAAAACATCTCGAATTGATGGCGCTCCTGTGGCCAACATCACCAAGCGGTCAAACCCCAAAGCGATGCCAGAGCATGGAGGGAGTGCCTCTAAAGATTTCAAAAAAGCTTCGTCTAAGGGCCAATCCTGATCAGAATGGATCCTTAATCGATGCGCGCGATCTTTTTCAAAACGCTCTTTTTGTTCTTGAGAATCTGTTAATTCTTCAAACGCATTCGCTAACTCTATTCCACCAATATAAAGTTCAAAACGAAGCGCCACACGAGAATCAGTTGGATCTTTCTTTGATAACGCAGCCTGTTCAACCGGCCAGTGCGTTAAAAAAGTTGGCTTCTCTCGTCCAATACGCGGCTCAATACGCTCTAATAAGAGACGAAAAAACAGCTCCTCCCATGTTTCACCTGTTCTTAATCTGATTCCAGCCTGCTTCGCGAGCACATCGGCATCCCCATCTGTTGCAAGGATATCCAATCCCACATAACGCAAAAATGCATCTTGTACGGTTACGCGTTCAAAAGGAGCATCCAAACTAATCCACTGCCCCTCTCGATAAACACGTTCAGGAAGCAATGCCTTAACAAACGCCTCTGTTTCTTCCATCAAACCATCAAGATTTACATAAGGCGCATACCACTCCAGCATTGTAAATTCTGGCGCATGAGTATTGCTTGCCTCTCCGTTGCGCCACACCCGGGCCAACTGATAAATTGGCAATTTCGTTGCAGCTACAATGCGTTTCATCGCAAATTCTGGGCTGGTATGTAAAAACCGGGGTTCATGACGGCCATCCGGTGTTTCCAGTTCCGTCTTAAAGCACCGAAGATGTACTTCTTCCCCCGGCGTGCTCACAGCATAGGGGGTCTCAACCTCTGTGTACCCACGCTGATCAAAAAATGAACGCGTTGCTCGCATCATATGAGCGCGTTGCTGCAAAAGCGGCAGGCGATCAGCAATTAATTTTGTATCAAACGATATCTGAGCCATATAAATCAAAACATCCTGTTGCCTTAAAAGGCATACCAGCGTTAGAGCGTCTGTATGCAGGATACGGCTAAAAACACGATAAAGCGACACGTCTTACGCACAACGTCAGATCTTATTGACGCAGGCTTAGTCCCAGCATCATCGCGTGATCACCTTGAAGCTGTGAGTAAACATTATGCCACTGCTATCCCACCCGCCTTTCATGATCTGATATCCACACCGGATGATCCGATCGGAAAACAGGTTATCCCAAGTGTTTATGAACTCGAGACACAACCTCACGAGACCATTGACCCTATCGGAGATGAAGCCCTCTCACCCGTTAAAGGAATTGTGCACCGATATGAAGATCGGGCACTCTTAAAGCCGCTTCTTATTTGCCCGCTTTATTGCCGTTTTTGTTTCCGCCGCGAGCATGTCGGACCAGATGGCGGCCTTCTCACAGAAGCTGAACTTCAAAGTGCCTTTGATTGGATCCGATCTCATAACGCCATCCGGGAAATTATCCTTACCGGTGGCGACCCTCTGATGCTCGCACCACGGCGTTTATCGCATATCGTACAAACCTTATCAGCCATTCCCCATATTGAAACGATTCGTATCCACTCACGTGTGCCTGTCGCTTCTCCTGAACGCATAACTCCAGAACTTCTGGATGCTCTTGAAACAGATCGCTCTATGTGGGTCGTTGCTCACATAAATCACGCACGAGAAATCACCCCTCACGCACAAACAGCGATCCGCTCCATTCTCGCACGCGCCATTCCGGTTCTCTCACAATCCGTTCTCTTACGCGGCGTGAATGATACAATCCAAGACCTAGAGACCCTTCTTAGAACTCTTGTAAAAATACGTATAAAACCTTATTATTTGCATCATCTTGATGCTGCTCCCGGAACAAGCCATTTCCATGTTCCGATTGAAGAAGGAAAAGCTCTCTTAGCCAACCTCAGAGGAAGAGTAACAGGGCTCGCTTGGCCCACTTACGTTTTAGATATCCCTGGGGGCAAGGGGAAAGTGCCCATCGGTCCTGACTATCTTTTACCCAAACAGAACCATGAAAAAAACAGAGTCAAATCCCCAAAAGGAGATATTTCTGACTTTGTCTAGCTTGCCGAAATCCCCTTAGCAGCGCTAGAAACCCATTAAGACATCACACACTGTTCTTTATTTTTTAAATCAGGAAGCCCTAAATGAAACAACAAGCCAATCTTATTCGCGCAGGCCAAGTTCTTGAACATGATGGCCGTCGTTGGACCGTTCTAAAACAACAGATCATTACTCCCGGGAAAGGTGGTGCGTTCATTCAGGTTGAAATGCGTGACCTTAAGACTGGGAACAAAACCAATGAACGCTGGAGAACAGCAGACAGCGTTGAACGCCTGATCACAGAAGATAAAGACTACACCTATTCTTACATGGATGGCGATAACATCGTTCTGATGGACCCTGAAACATTCGAACAGGTTATTCTGCCTTCAGATATCCTTGGTGACCAGCTTCCATTCCTGCAAGACAATATGGAATTAAGTGTGAAATTGGTTGAAGGTGATGCTGTTGGTGTTTCTCTTCCACCTCAAGTAACACTTGAAATTGCAGAAGCTGACCCCGTTGTTAAAGGCCAAACAGCTTCTTCTTCCTATAAGCCTGCACTGCTTTCCAACGGTGTTAAAACACTTGTTCCTCCTTTTATTGAAGCTGGTGAACGCATCGTCGTTCGGACCGAAGATGCTTCTTATGTCGAACGCGCCAAGGACTAAGTAATGCGCCTTTCCCCGCATATGGCCGTTATGCAAAATGCTGCACAAAAGGCGGCTCGCCGCCTTTTGCGTGATTTTACAGAGGTCGAACAACTTCAGGTTAGCATTAAAGGCCCGGGGGACTTCGTCTCTCAGGCTGATATGCGTGCTGAATCTATCATTCGTGAAGAACTCGCTCGAGCACGTCCTGGATATGCCTTCCTCATGGAAGAAAGTGGAAGCTCCGGTGGAGAAAACTGGACTTGGCGATGGATTGTTGATCCATTAGATGGCACCAGCAACTTCCTCCACGGCATTCCACACTGGGCCATTTCAATTGGATTGCAACGCCGCCATACCGATGGTTCTGTCGAACTGGTTTCCGGCCTTGTTTATAACCCTGTCTCCAATGAAATGTTCTGGGCCGAAAAAGGCATTGGCGCCTTCTTAAATGAACGTCGCCTCCGCGTTTCTGCTCGCCGCAATATGAACGAAGCCGTTTTCGCTACCGGCATTCCTTTTGCAAAAGTACCGAGCCATCAACGCATGCCTTTTGCACGCGTGCTTGGCGCTCTTATGCCGCAAGTCGCAGGGATACGCCGCTTTGGCGCCGCAGCTCTTGACTTGGCTTGGGTTGCCGCAGGGCGATATGAAGGTTATTGGGAATTTGGCATCAAACCATGGGATTGTGCCGCAGGTTTGGTTATCGTTCGAGAAGCTGGCGGACACGCCACAGATCCGGACGGTAAGGAAATCCACGACCTACCAGATGACGTTAACGTTGTCGCAGGTAATGCAAACCTTCACTCTCCTCTTCGTTCTCTTGTTCACGAAGCTCTTAACCGCGAATAATTAACAGATTATGTCCTCTTGCCCATTGCGAGAGGACCAATCTTTTGGATAGGATCGTTCTTACAATGACACAGCAGATCCTTTACCCCCTCTCCCTTGCAGCTCTATTAACCTGCTTCTCAGCCGCTCCTGCGCTTGCTCAAGTGAGCAGCAACCTCGATAATCTGCCCAAAGGGACCTCTACCGAGCCGGCTAAGCATACTACATCAAAAAAATCTCATACTTCGACGTCACATAAAACGACGCATCATTCAGGCTCAGCCACGCCTCATGCGTCACATTCAACACCGACGCCCGCTAAAGAGCAGCACAACTCACCATCGTCTCAAAAAAGACAACCTATTCCTTCTGTCCCACAGGCTCCACCGCCTCCTGTTGTCATCCCACCGCCATTTGTGCCGGTACAGATCCACCCTCCCGTACCGCCCGAAAATATTAAAGCTGTTGCGAATGCTCAAACGCATGTCATTCAGATTCCAGATGACAAGCTGCGTGTTACTTTTTCATCCGAAAGTTCAGACTTCAACGACGCAGCTATAAAAGCCATCCAAAATTATGGGGCCACCTTAAAAGAAGAACCTGAAAAGCGTATTATCCTTGTCGCTTATGCTACGCTGCCGGGGGATGATATCTCCATGCCTCGTAGAATTGCGCTTGCCCGCGCTTTAGCCCTTCGCTCTATTCTTATTCAAAGTGGCATTGCCACCACGCGCATTTATCCTCGCGCTATGGGACGGCCAACGCCAGGGGATACCAACCCTCCTGATCGAGTAGAAGTCTTTACCGAAAGCAATCCTTCTCCCTCAGCTCCTGAGCATTCCTCTCCATAATATCCCAAGGTATAACGCTGTGACACGTCCCACCACATTCCTACTTCGTATGGGTGTCTTTTTAGCAGCCGTTGCTCTTATTGCAGCCTCTATGGCTACAACACTTCTTCACGCCTTTAATGCCAATCCTAAACTCGATGTGGTTATTATTGGTGTCTTATGCCTTGGAATTATTTGGAATCTACGCGTTGTTCAGCGGCTCATGCCTGAAGTCAAATGGGTTGAAACGCTCAAACAATCTCGCCCCGGTCTAAGCACCCCAAAACCGCCACGCTTGCTTGCCCCAATGGCAAGCATGTTGGCAGCCCGCAACCGTACAGACCGTTTATCTCTTTCGCCTCAAACCACTCAAGCCATGCTGGACAGCTTGTCCTCACGGCTTGATGAAAGCCGGGAAATTTCCCGGTATATGACCCAACTTCTTATATTTCTTGGACTGCTGGGGACATTTTATGGGCTGCTTCTTACCGTAAGTTCCATTGCCTCCGTCATCGGTGGGATGTCGGCAGGTAATGGTGATCTGGATCTGATGTTTAATCAGTTAAAAACAGGTCTTGCTGGCCCCTTAGCCGGAATGTCTACAGCCTTTTCAGGCTCCATGTTCGGGCTGGCAGGAGCATTGGTCCTTGGGTTTTTAGATCTAACCGCCGGACAAGCTCAAACACGCTTCTTTAACGAACTCGAAGAATGGCTTGCAGGGCTTACGCGTGTCAGCGCAGGAATGGCTATTGATCATGATGGCGCCCCCATTCCAGCGTATGTACAAGCTTTATTGGAACAAACGGCTGAAAATCTGGAAACACTCCAAAATGCTGTTTCACGAAGTGAAGAAGCCCGAGTTAGAGAAGTTCAACTTCTGGATACATTGCAAGAACGCCTCCGTAGCCTGACTGATCTGATGCAAAACAATCAACAGATCATGGCAGGATCGGTCGAAACACAAAAAACGCTTGCGCAACTTCTTTCACAAATGACTGATTCTGGACAACCGGGCTCACAGGGAACATCTCTTCTTCGTATTGAAAGCTATTTGGCACGGCTTGTGGAAGATGTGCAAAAGGGCCGTGCTCAGACAACAGGTGAGATCAGAAATGACTTACGACTGCTTGCTCGAACCATCGCCGCCTCATCCAACACTGCATCTTCTAACGGACAATAAGGCTTCGCCATGGCCCGCCGCAAACGTCACTCCCATAATAGCCTTGATGCGTGGCCCGGATATGTGGACGCACTGTCGACACTACTCATGGTCGTTACGTTTGTTTTATTAGTCTTTGTGATTGGGCAACAATTTTTATCCATTTCTTTAGCTCGGCGAGAGAAAGCTATGGATACACTACAAAAACAGATTGCCGAGCTGTCTCATACCTTATCGATGACAGAAGATAAAAACCGGGCTCTTTCTTCAAGTGTTTCAAATTTAACGCAAGAAAAACAACATAATGAAAGCCTGTTAAAAGCTCTTTCGGAACAGATATCTTCTCTTAATGGGCAAGTTCAATCTAAAGATCAGGCGCTTGCTGCATCCGATAGTAAAAACCAAGATCAAAATAATAAAATCTCTGATCTACAAAACCAAATCCAAGAACTAACCAAGCAATTACAAGCGATTAGCAATGCTTTGGAGCTTGAAAAAAAGAATGAGCAAACAAAAGATACGCAAATCCAAGATTTGGGTAACAAACTTAATATTGCACTTGCCAACAAAGTTAACCAACTTCAACGCTATCGCTCTGAGTTTTTTGGCCGCCTTCGAGACATTTTGAAAAACCAAAAAGGCGTCAATATCGTTGGTGATCGATTTATCTTTCAATCTGAAATTCTTTTTCCTCAAGGGAGTGCTGATCTCACCCCTGAAGGTAAGAATGAAATCACCACCCTAGCCAAGACATTTAAACAAGTAGCGCAAACCATTCCTCAGGATGTTCCCTGGATTTTACGAGTTGATGGCCATGCGGATAAACAACCTATACACACGGCTTTTTCTAGCAATTGGGAGCTTTCGTCTGAGCGGGCCATTACCGTTGTAAAGCTTCTTATTTCCCAAGGGGTCGATCCCAAAAGGCTCGCGGCAACAGGTTTTGCAGATTATCAGCCTCTTGAAACCGCTAACACTCCAGAGGCTTATGCGCGTAACCGTCGAATCGAATTTCGGTTAACGGACCGATAGAATTCTTGGCTTATTTTTTCTAAAATCATCTCTGCGATACGCAGATATGCTGACATTCTCATAATAATCTCGTATGTAGTCACACATGACCAATACCCCGCTCTCTCTTATTCGCAATTTCTCGATCATTGCTCATATTGATCACGGAAAATCCACGCTCGCTGATAGGCTCATACAAGCCTGTGGAGCTTTAACCGAGCGTGAAATGAAAGCTCAAGTTCTCGATTCTATGGAGCTTGAGCAAGAGCGCGGGATCACGATTAAAGCCCAGACCGTTCGCCTCACTTACCCAGCCAAAGATGGCAAAGTATATGTCTTGAACCTTATGGATACGCCAGGCCATGTTGACTTCGCTTATGAAGTCAGCCGTTCTCTGGCTGCGTGTGAAGGCTCTTTGCTGGTGGTCGATGCATCTCAAGGGGTAGAAGCACAGACATTAGCGAACGTTTATCAGGCCATTGATGCCAACCATGAAATTGTTCCTGTTTTAAACAAGATTGATCTCCCCGCGGCTGAACCAGAACGTGTAAGAGCTCAGATTGAAGATGTCGTCGGCATTCCTGCCGATGATGCTGTAGAGATCAGCGCAAAAACGGGCTTAAATATTGAGGGCGTTCTTGAGGCACTGGTTCAACGCCTCCCTGCTCCTAAAGGTGAAAGAGACGCTCCTCTTCAAGCTCTTCTCGTTGATAGCTGGTATGACCCATATCTCGGGGTGATTATTCTTATCCGCGTGATGAACGGAACTGTTAAGCGTGGAGATCGTATCCGGATGATGCAAACTGGATCAACCTACCATGTTGATCAAGTTGGTGTCTTTTTACCAAAAATGACTTCCGTTGATGAGCTAGGCCCGGGCGAAATGGGCTACATCAACGCCGCTATCAAAACTGTTGCGGACGTTGCTGTCGGCGATACCGTCACACTTGATCGGAAACCTGCTGAAAAAGCCCTTCCAGGATTTAAACCATCCATTCCTGTTGTCTGGTGCGGACTCTTCCCTATTGATGCTGATGATTTTGACAAGCTTCGTGATAGTTTAGGGAAGCTTCGTCTCAATGACGCATCGTTCCACTTTGAAGCTGAGAGTTCAGCCGCCCTTGGTTTTGGATTCCGTTGCGGTTTCTTAGGCCTATTGCACCTTGAAATTATTCAAGAGCGTCTCTCCCGCGAATTTAATCTGGATCTTATCGCAACAGCACCTTCTGTTGTGTACCGTATGACGCTCACAAACGGCGAAGAAGAAGAACTGCATAACCCAGCGGATATGCCAGAAACTGCTCAAATCGCTAAAATTGAAGAACCTTGGATTAAAGCCACGATCATGGTTCAAGATGAGTATCTTGGAGCTGTTTTAACGCTTTGTTCTGAGCGTCGTGGTGTGCAGGTTGATCTTACATATGTCGGCAACCGTGCTATGGCCGTTTATCGCCTTCCTTTAAATGAAGTTGTTTTCGATTTTTATGATCGGTTAAAGTCTCTCACACGAGGCTATGCATCATTTGACTATCAAGTCGATGGGTATGAGGAAAGCGACCTCGTTCGTATTTCCATTCTCGTCAACCATGAACCTGTCGATGCTCTTGCTTTCGTCGCTCACCGCAGTGTAGCTGAAACACGTGGCCGTTCTATTTGTAGCAAACTGAAAGATTTGATCCCTAAACAGCTCTTTAAAATTGCTATTCAAGCTGCCATTGGTTCAAAAGTTATAGCGCGAGAAACAATTGGCGCACTTTCAAAAGATGTTACGGCCAAATGTTACGGTGGTGATATTTCACGTAAGCGGAAACTTCTTGATAAACAAAAAGAAGGTAAGAAGCGTATGCGCCAATTTGGTAAGGTAGAGATTCCGCAAAGTGCATTCCTCGCTGCGCTAAAGATGGATTAATCTTTTATGATGAAAACAGCCGCCCTCTTATTTGTTCGTAATAACGCCAACAATATAGGATGGTGGCTGGCCCATCATATTGCACTCGGCTTCTCAACTCTTATCATTTGTGATGATCACTCTACGGATGGAACGTGGGACATCCTGTTAAATGCAAAACCTTTTTATGATCTGCGCCTTTTTCGCTCCAATCCCAACATAGAGAATATTACAGAGCGACAATTATTTTTCCAAAAAGAGGCCGTAGAGACAGGGAAAAATGAATTCGATTGGATGATTTTTCTTGCCAGCGATGAGTATCTAGATTTTAGCAATGATCTTACACTTGAAACATTTTTAGAACCACATAAAGAAAATAATATTATCCCTATTAATTGGTGCCTTTTTGGATCAAATGGACAGATAACCCCGTCCCCTCTCTCTCCTATTGAAACATTTACGTATCACGCTCCATTAGAGCATCATGACCATCGTATTGCGCGTTATTTCATTAACCCTACGGTGCAAAATACCCCTCCCTTTCCAGACCCATTTACGCATATAGACCAACCAGCAGACTGGTCGCATGCGCGTATCTTACACTTTGCGGCCGGTGATAAGACAAGCTTCTTTCAACACTGCACAGATGCCGCTCCAGCAGAAGCCTGGAAGCACTTTGACCGTAATGATATTCACGATGTCACGCCACACCGTTGGTTGAAGACAGCCCGCAACGTTGGAGCAACCATTACTCAAGCCAATTTAGCCGATTTATACTGGCGCCTGCATCAAATCAGTAAAGACCAAGACGAAAATGCTTTACACGCTTTAGGGCTTTCTCCGCTTATCTTTAATGATGACGGTCCTAATACGGCTCCTCCCAGCTTCCAGTTTTTCTCACTCGAAACCCCTTATGATCTCCTTTGGGATGCAAACAAAAACGAGCTGATTTCACCTAATATTACGTCTGACACACCGTCGAACTCCCATAAACTCATATTAGCGCTGGAGAATAATAGTCCTAGTCCGCATTTCAGTATCATTCTGTCAAAAGACATTATCCCGTCTACGTATATTCACTTTGATCAGATCCCGTCGCTTCTTAATATTATCCCTGTGAAAGTTCTCGTAAAAGAACAAGAAATAATTTGCGCCATTACAGGAAAAAATATTCAATTTAATAATAACGATATTATCTTCCATGTCCTAAATACATCTGATGACCTGTCAAATAGACTCACCCCTTTTATTCCTTTTATACAGGGCGGTCACACCCTGTCTTCTTTATTACGCGGGATAGAGCGCTCTCTTGCTCCAAATGCAACGGCACTCGGATATGCTATTGCTACTCTTCCTCAAGAAGATCTCAAACGTCTCACAGCACTTTTCCCAGGTCTCATTCCTGTCGGATTACAACCAGCTTATTCCATCTCAGATAAAGCAGATTCATAAAACAGCTCAAAAACAGCACGTGCGCCTGCTATAACATCATCCTGAAACGCCTCACCTTTATCGACCATCTGCGTTTGAATTTCAGACAAAAGCCTTGACCAGCTTCCTTTTTTTTGAGGCGCAGACAGGTAGGACGAAGGAAATCCGGCTCCCAAGCGAGATGATAAAAACTTTGCTCCTAAACGCGAACCATCAATAACATATAACCCACCAAGCGCCGCCCCTTCTTCTGTGCGACGCGCCCACCCCAAAGTCGGAGGGAAATCTGATTGTAAGGAAGCAAGATCGTGCCGTAATAACTCAGATCGACCTTCCCATTCAGGTAAATTCTGAAAAGATTTAAGCCAGTTTTCAACCAATGGTAATACTTTAGCATGAGCTTTCAAAAAGCTAATATATGATATTTTACTCTCTAAATTATAATGAGAAAACGCCTCATCAACACGTTCATGTGCAGCTCTGGTTGTAACTCTTAAGCGAGTTAACGCTTCATTTTTATGCTCTATTAAATTCACTTAAATATTTCCTCATTTAGCAACTGCTCTAACATAATTTCGTATTATTTTTTTATACCTACAGATCTCTTTTATCTTAGACCTTCCATAAGATATTTTTATACGGAGTTTTAAAGCGTGAGTGCCTCTCTTCCTCCCAAACGTACACACCGCACTCGTAAAATTATTATAAAAATATTCGGTATTTTCAGTATTGCGCTCTTTATTCTCATTCTTGTCTGGCAATGGGATTGGTTCGTTCCCCTCATTAACCGAAAAGCCTCTGCCGCTCTAGGGCGAGATGTCAGTATTTCTCATTTACATGTTTCCTTAGGATTGCGAACTGCTATCACAGTTGATGATCTGAAAGTCGCTCAGCCTAAAGAATTTGAAAGTGAGAAAACCGATTTTGCTTCAGCTCGCTCCATCACGGTAAGCGTTGACGTCTGGCGGTATTTAACAGGAAAAGGTCTTTCTCTCACCGACATTCGACTGGATACACCAAAAGCAGACATTGTTTCCCGTCTCAATGGCCAAAATAACTACTCCTTTGGAAGCGATCACGCCTCCAGTCAAAAGAGTTCATCTTCTTCAACGTCATCCCTGCCTGACATTGGCAACATTGAAATACAAAATGCAGATATCCGTTTAGCTTTAGCCAAGCTGAAAACAGATATGCATGTGTTTATTCACACCACTCCTCCCCAAAAATCAAACGATGGTAGTTTAGTCGTTGACGCAAAGGGGCTCTATGCTCGTCAGCCCATTACAGGACATATAGTCGGGGGAGCCCTTCTCTCACTCACTCATCCTGATAAACCATACCCTATTGATGGACGGCTTTCTAATGGCCCCACTTATATAACCTTAAAAGGGACTGTGGATGACCCTTTACATTTCAAAGGCACCAAACTTGCCTTGCATATGGCCGGCCCAGATATGGCCCTCCTATATGCCCTAACTGGCATCCCTATTCCTCATACGCCGTCTTATAGCATTACGGGAAACCTTGGTTATTCCAGCAATGCTATTTTATTTCAAAACTTTGTAGGTCGGTTAGGCTCATCAGATCTTAACGGCAATATTAGTGTCAAACCCGATTTAAAGCCGCCATTTGTAAATGCAAACCTACATTCACACCTTGTTAATTTAGATGATCTTGCCGGCTTCATTGGTGCAAAACCAAGTAAAAACACCAAAGCTGTTCCTCCCAGCAAAAATATTTTGCCGGATCAAAAAATTAACGTTCCCAAATTAAATAGTATCAATGCTCATCTCACATATCATGGAGATCATATTCAAAATAAAAGCTTACCTTTGGATAACATTGATACCGCTTTTGAAATTAAAGACGGATCCATCAACCTAGATCATCTTAATTTTGCCGTGGGGGCGGGTAAAATTACATCTCAAGCCACGTTTCAGCCCACAACACATCAAGAATTCAATACCCATTTCCGGCTAAACGTCTCTCAATTCCCTCTCTCGCGCATCATGCCATCAACGGCGATGTTTAAAGGCCATGGTGTTATTGGTGGACACGTTACCCTTACCTCAAGAGGAAACTCGGTCGCCAGCCTCGTGGCAAATGGTGACGGTGGTATCACTCTCGTGCTAGATCAAGGCGGGAATGTTACAGCACTTCTGCCAGATCTATTAGGCCTGAAATTGGGATCTGCCGTTCTTTCTGCATTGAACATCCCTAACCGATCCGAACTTTCCTGCCTCGTAGCTGACATGCCTTTGCAGCGTGGAATTTTAAATACTCATTCCCTGCTCATTCAAACAGACACAACACGCACAACGGGTAAAGGGAGCGTAAACTTTCGAAACGATACAATCGATTATTCCGTCACAACACGTTCGGTCCACCCTCAAATTTTATCCTTACCGGGCGCTATTAATATTACAGGCCCTATCGCAAATCCTACTGTTTTGCCAGGAGCAGAAATTATTGGCCGTACAGCTGCTGCTATTGGATTAGGTATCCTTTTCCCTCCAGCCGCTCTTATCCCAACAATTCAATTAGGAGTTGGGAAAGGCTCTTCTTGTGAACGGGCCATAACGGAAGCGAATGTTCACCCTGCTGCCGGTATCCCTGCTGGGAACAACACAACCCACATGAGCGGAACCCCTGGAGCAGATAACAATCATGCTACACATCTTTCACCGTCTCAAATTCGTCACCTTTGGTCAAAAAAGTTACATCACCACTAAAAAAAACGCATCTTCTGGTATGGCGGGAAAGCCTTTTTAGACTATAGCTGAGAAAAAATATTCTTTCCCGTCGGAGTGCCCGATCGTTGTTATCTGCTCTCGACCGCTGGTTTAGTATTTCCGCCCGCGGGTCTACTTTCTTTCGTGAAATTATAGCCGGATTAACTGTATTCGGCTCCATGGCTTATATCGTTGCCGTTAATCCTGCCATCCTATCAGCTGCAGGGTTAGACCGTCATGATATGGTGATGACAACAATTGCAGGAGCCGTTGCAGGCACATTACTGATGGCTCTTTGGGCTCGCCTGCCGATTGCCCTCGCCCCTGCAATGAGCAGCAACGTATTATTTTCACAAGTTGTCGTTCAACAAGCACATGTTAATCCACGCACCGCTTTTACTGTTGTTTTCTTTAGTGGGATTTTGTTTACCTCTTTATCCTTAAGTTCTATCCGTCAGAAAATTATTCAAGGTTTCCCGCCCACAATTATTCTGGGCATTCAGGTTGCTCTAGGCGCATTCATCGCACGAATTGGCCTTATAACAGGCGGAATTGCAACGCCTTCTCCTGATGGGCTTTCTTTTGGTTCTTTGCATGACCCACGTGTTATTCTCAGTTTGGCAGGCATCATTCTCTGTGCCATTCTGATCGTTCTTAGAGTACCTGCAGGATTATTTTTAACACTTATATCCATCACATTCGCAGGGTTATTTATCACTAAAAATCACGCTTATATTACAACCGTGCCAAACTCCATGATGGACTGGCCTCACTACCCAAGCCATTTATTTCTTCCCTTTGATTTTCAAGGTTTTTTTTCACATTTAGGCCTTCTTGTTCCAATTACACTCTATTTTCTTATTAGTGATTTTTTTGATGCGTCATCGACACTTATCGGGATCACTAACCGAGCGAATCTGGCCGATTCCTCAGATAAACTCACTCTCGATTATAGAGCGTTTGCCTCTGATGGGACTGCCAGCATTATCGGTGCTTGCTTAGGCACGTGTACTGTATCAGCCTATATTGAAAGCCTTGTCGGGGTTGAGGCTGGGGGACGTACCGGGCTTAGTTCATGCGTTGTCGCAATCCTTTTTGCCATCACAGCAATATTTTGGCCTATCATTACAGCCGTCCCCGCCGTCGCAACAGCGCCTGTACTCGTAATCGTTGGGTTAAGTATGCTCAACAATTTACACCTCATTTCTCCCAAAAACTCAGATGCGCTCCCTCCCCTCACGATGCTCCTCATCGCCAGTGTAACCGGAAACTTTATGTTGAGTTTATCTTGCGGTTTATTCCTTTATACGGGACTGGCTATTGCCTTGCGGGAGTTCAAAAAATTAAGCATTATCGTCATCAGCCTTGATCTTCTTTTCCTTTTTTATATGTTCCTTCAAATGCATATTGAGCATTAATTTTTAATCTTTCTTTTACTTTAATAGGTCATACTCACAACATGACCTCTGCACCCCATATCTTTATTGCTACTCCTTGTTTTAACAGCTCTGTCACTTTGCCATACATGCATTCTCTGATTGCCTGTATGGCCGAAGCATCTCAACACAACATTAAGCTGACCTTATCGACACTAGGGAGTGATGCTCTTATCACACGAGCACGCAATACTCTCCTGCATCAGTTCATGACAATGACAGACGCAAGCCATATTCTCTTCATAGATAGTGATATTGGTTTCGAGTTCTCCGATATTCTTGCGCTTCTTGCAGCACAAAAACCCATCATCGGTGGAGCATATCCTCTCAAAAACCATTACTGGGATGATGAGACAACTCACCGTATCCAACAAGGTGAACCCGCTCAAACAGCCAGTTTACGGTACGTGGGTGATAATAACAGCCTCAATCATGAAAATGCCTCAACCAACCATGTGGTAGAAGTTCCCTATATTGGAACAGGCTTTATGCTGTTATCACGAGACGCTATTCAAAAATTAATTGTCGCCTATCCCCAAACACAATACTCTAGAATTGATGCGAAACAGACAGGGCATACGGCCGCGACACACGCCAAAGCTTTCGCTTTATTTGATTGCATCATTCACCCTACAACTCAAACATACCTGTCAGAAGACTTTGCTTTCTGCCATCGCTGGGCCTCTCTCGGCGGCAAGATTTGGTTACATCGCGGTTTTAATCTATCCCATACAGGGAACACCACATTTTTTGGTCAGCTCAATAACCGTCTTACCAAAAAATTATAGCGACAAAATAATTCTACAGTCCTATAATTAGCTTATGTTTAAAAAACTTCTTTCATAACGCAATGAGTGACTTAAAAGAGACTTTTCTCGACTTGAAAGGGCTAATCTGTCCTATTCCTGTTTTAAAAACAAATCGTGCTTTACGTGATATAGAATCTGGTGATCGGCTTCGTGTTTTAACGACTGACCGTGCTTCTGTCGCAGATTTCCAATCTTTTTGTCGGGAAACAGGCCACTCTCTAATCGCTTTTACCGAAAATTCTGGTGTCTTTTCTTTTATTATTCGCAAAAAATAACCCCCACTCTTTTGAAAAAATTAAGAGTTTCTTTCCATTGGGGGGTGGAAAAAGGTTTAGTCTCCCTGTAATCCAATCCGTTGGTTACGTTATTCCCTAAGTATCTTGAGACGCCTCTATGCCTAAACCAATTGAAGCCATGTCTTTCGAAGATGCTCTTTCTGAACTCGAGCAAATCGTTCGGGGCTTAGAAGGTGGGCAAATGAAATTGGAAGATGCCATCTCAGCTTATGAGCGAGGAGCTGCATTGCGTAAGCATTGTGATGCCAAACTTGGGGAAGCGGAAATGCGTGTGCGTGCAATCGTACAAAAAGATGATGAAACGATAGGGACAGAACCTCTTGATTCTAGCGGAGAAAAAGCTCAATGAGCCCCAATAATCATTCTTCTGCTCTAAAAGAGTCCCTTTCGCACGCGTGCTCCGACATAGAACAAACCATTGATTCCCTTTTGCCAATGGTTCCCGGAGATGATGCCATTCTCCTCGAAGCCATGCGTTATGCAGCTCTAGGAGGAGGCAAACGCCTTCGTGGTTTTCTTGCCGTAGAAGTCGCCTCTCTCTTTGGTGCTTCCAGACAATCAGCGCTCCGCGTCGCTGCTTCTGTTGAATTCCTGCATGCATACTCCCTCGTCCATGATGACTTGCCATCAATGGATGATGATGATCTCCGTCGTGGACGCCCTTCAACACACCGTCAATTTAATGAAGCCATCGCCATTCTGGCCGGTGATGCGCTTCAAACGAGTGCGTTCGAAGTCCTGCTCGATCCTGAGACTCATTCAGATCCGCTTATCAGAGCTAATTTAGCTCTCGCCCTTGCTAAAGCTTCTGGCTCAGCAGGAATGGTTGGTGGACAAGTGATTGATATTCAAGGGGAAGGTCGTGCACTCCCTCTTAATGAAGTTCGTCGCCTCCATGCTATGAAAACAGGAGCTCTTATCCGCTACTCCGCAGAGGCAGGCGCCATTCTCGCAGGAGTAACAGATGAACGCCGTGACGCTATTATCTCCTATGGAAACAACCTAGGCACTGCATTCCAAGTAGCCGATGATGTTCTCGACTCAACAGCGAGTGCCGAAGAACTTGGTAAAACAGCTGGAAAAGATGAAGCCAACGGCAAATCAACTTATGTATCATTACTCGGCATTGATGGCGCTAAAGCCGAAGCGCGTCGCTTAAGTGAACAAGCGCGCGACGCACTTTCCTCTTTTAATGAAAAAGCCAACACCCTCAGAGCGCTTGCCGATTACGTTGTGGAGCGCAGGAACTAATTTCATGAGTGACTCAAATTCAAAAATCCCTACATACGGTCAATATCCAATTCTGGACCGCGTCACTCTTCCCTCTGATATGCGAAATCTTTCCGTAGATCAGCTGAAACAACTCGCTCACGAACTCAGATCCGAAACTGTTGACGCTGTTTCCACAACGGGAGGACACCTTGGTGCTTCTCTAGGAGTGGTTGAGCTTACTGTTGCTCTTCATGCCGTTTTTAACACTCCCGATGACCGGATTATCTGGGATGTTGGCCATCAGGCTTATCCTCACAAAATTCTAACGGGCCGTCGTGATCGTATTCGTACATTACGGCAACCTCACGGACTATCTGGCTTTACCCGCCGCTCAGAAAGTGAATATGACCCGTTTGGTGCTGCTCACTCCTCTACATCTATCTCGGCAGGCTTAGGAATGGCCGTCGCGCACCATCTGCGCGCTGAAGAAGACCCTAGCTATCATGAACGTAACGTAATCGCCGTTATTGGTGATGGTTCGATCTCCGCAGGCATGGCCTACGAAGCTATGAACAATGCTGCGGTAGCAGGCCCTGGAGCAAACCGACTGATTGTTGTTTTAAATGACAATGAAATGTCAATTGCTCCACCGGTTGGCTCTATGTCCAACTATCTTTCTAGGCTGATGACATCTCGCCAATTCTTCAATCTTAGAGACTTAGCTGGTAAGTTTGCCAAACGTCTACCCGGCAAATTTGAACGGACCGCTAAGCGCGCTGAAGAATATGCTCGTAGCATGATTACGGGTGGCACTCTCTTTGAAGAGCTTGGTTTTTATTATATAGGTCCCGTCGATGGCCATGATATGAACCAGCTAGTGCCTATCTTACGCAACCTTAGAGACGCAGAAGATCAAGGCCCTATCCTCCTTCACATCATCACAGAAAAAGGCCGTGGCTATAAGCCTGCGGAATCTGCTGGTGACAAATATCATGCTGTAAGCAAGTTTAATGTCGCTACAGGTGAGCAGAAAAAAGCACCTGCTGGCCCAGCAAGCTACACATCTGTTTTTGGCCGTGAATTAATGAGACGCGCAAAAACAGATGATAAACTTGTTACCATTACAGCAGCTATGCCGTCTGGGACAGGTTTACACGATTTCGCAAAAACTTATCCTGATCGCTTCTTTGACGTTGGGATTGCAGAGCAACATGCGGTTACCTTTGCAGCAGGCATTGCCTCTGAAGGTCTGCGCCCCATTTGCGCTATTTACTCAACCTTTTTACAACGCGCTTATGACCAAGTTGTACATGACGTTGCTTTACAAAACCTTCCGGTCCGTTTTGCCATTGATCGTGCAGGGCTAGTCGGAGCCGACGGAGCAACGCACGCTGGTTCGTTTGACCTGAACTACCTCTGTTGCCTTCCCAACATGGTTGTTATGGCCCCTGCAGATGAAGTTGAGCTTCTTCACGCCACTGCAACAGCGTGTGAGTATGACGCCGGCCCTATTGCCTTCCGCTACCCTCGTGGAAGCGGCATTGGCCTAGAACTACCAGAAGCAGGCGAAGTTCTTGAAATTGGAAAAGGACGTATCGTTCAAGAACCGCAATCTCCTTCAAAAGAAAAAGAAGGCGTTGCTATTCTCTCTTTAGGCCCTCGCCTGCAAGAAGCACTTCGTGCAGCAGGTCAACTCACAGCACAAGGCATCCCTGTTACTGTTGCAGATGCACGCTTTGCCAAACCAATCGATACAGATCTAGTCGAAAAGCTGGCTCAACAGCATGAAGTCTTTATCACGTTGGAAGAAGGTGCCATTGGGGGCTTCAGCAGTCTTGTTGTGCAGCACTTAGCAGATACAGGATTGCTGGATCAGGTAAAGTTCCGCCCCATGGCTTTCCCTGATAAATACATCGACCACAACACGCCTGAGGTTCAGTATGATGAAGCCGGCCTAACGGCTCCTCATATTGTAAAAACAGCGAAGGCTGCCCTTAGCCAATCTTCTCAGAAGTAACTTTTTCATGGCAAAACGCCGCGCAGACCAGCTCCTCGTTGATCGGGGGCTGGTTGAAAGCCGAACACGCGCTCAGGCCCTCATTATGGCGGGCTTAGCTTTTTCTGGTGATCGTAAAATTGCAAAAGCTGGTGATCAATTAAAAGAAGACGCTCCCCTATCTCTAAAAGGCCAAGATCATCCTTGGGTATCTCGCGGGGGGTTAAAACTGATCCATGGGATTGAGCATTTTCAGCTTGATCCAACAGATCGAATTGCTATCGACGTAGGTGCCTCTACGGGCGGATTTACAGACGTATTACTCACCCACGGTGCACGCAAAGTATATGCTGTTGATGTAGGGCACGGGCAGCTTGCTTGGAAAATACGCTCAGATGAACGCGTCGTGGTTATGGAAAAGACAAATGCACGCGCCCTAACGGCAGAGCAAATTCCTGAATTAGCTGATATCGTTGTCTGTGATGCCAGCTTTATTAGTTTAAAAACAGTTCTACCCGCAGCCCTCGCACTAACATCCCCAAGGGCTTGGGTAATTGCGTTGATTAAGCCCCAGTTCGAAGCCGGTCGATCCGAGGTTGGCGCGAAAGGCGTGGTTAGAGATGCGGCAGTCCATGAACGCGTCTGCCATGAAATTCAGGAATGGTTTTCCGCTCTCCCAGATTGGGAAGTATTAGGTATTGAGCCAAGCCCCATCACAGGGCCTGAAGGCAACCGTGAATTCCTGATTGCCGCCCGGCGTAAAAACTAAAGTGTTATAATCCTAGATCCGTTAACCCCGGATGGTCACTCGGTCTCACATGCCCTTGCCATAAAAAGAGGCGGTCTCTTGATTCTATTGACACATCGTTAATACTTGCATGGCGTTCCTCCATGAGACCTTCCGCATTAAATTGCCAGTTTTCATTCCCATAAGATCGCCACCAACGCCCGTTTACGTCGTGCCATTCATAAGCAAAACGCACTGCGATACGATGATCCTGAAACGACCATAGCTCTTTAATAAGTTTATACGATTTTTCCTGCTCCCACTTTTGCATCAAAAAATGAATTATTGCAGAATGGCCCTGTAAAAAATGGCTCCTGTTCCTCCAGCGGCTATCCTGCGTATAGGCTTGAGCAATCTGCTGCGGGACTTGCTGATTCCATAAATCTTCAGCGGCTCTTACCTTTGCTTGTGCTGCTTCTAAATCAAAAGGCGGTATCAGTTTTTGATCGCTCATAAAATTACCCTCAAAAATAGATGATTATTATAAAATCCAATATATTTTCATAATAATCCTACCATCACTTAATTTTCCTTGGAAATGTGATCCTTCTCCGTGCTATGGCTCCGCGCGCCATGACCGTGCTCAAACATCCCGACACTCCCCCACGTATCAACTCAATTGAAGCTGATTCGCTTAATACTCAAGAACGTGAGCGTATCCACGCGAAATCCGCGTTATTTGCTCCTCCGGAAGCCAAGCTGGCTGATGGCCGGCGTGATCTTGTCGGCCTATCCCGTGAAGAGCTGACAGAACTTCTGGTTGACATTGGAGAGAAGCCTTTCCGGGCCAAACAACTTTGGCACTGGATTTATCATCAAGGGGCCACTGACTTCTCGAAGATGAGCACAATTGCCAAGCCTCTTCAAACAAAGCTTGCAGAACATTTCATTGTCGGCCGCCCCAGCACAACACTGGAACAAACATCCGTCGACGAAACACGCAAATTCCTTTTCCGCTTCCGGGATGATCAGGAAGCAGAAACCGTTTATATCCCCGATCGTCGCGAAGACCGTGGGGCGGTGTGTATTTCATCACAAGTGGGCTGCACGCTTTCCTGTACCTTTTGCCATACGGGAACGCAAAAGCTCGTTCGCAATTTAGGATCGGCTGAAATTGTCGGGCAATTCATGGCCGCACGTGACAGCTATAACGAATGGCCAAGCCCCACGGGGGATACTCCTCGCCTTCTCTCCACAATCGTGTTGATGGGCATGGGCGAACCTCTCTATAATTATGAGAACGTTGCCAAGGCCATGCGCATCATCATGGATGGTGATGGTATTGCCCTCTCCCGGCGCAGAATTACCCTCTCTACCTCAGGCGTTGTTCCTATGATGGATCGCTGTGGAGATGAACTTGGCATTAACCTTGCCATCTCCCTCCATGCTGTCACCAATGAGCTACGGGATAAGATTGTCCCTCTCAACCGTAAGTACCCTATCGAAGAACTGATGGCGGCCTGTAAGCGTTACCCGGCTGCTTCCAACTCTCGGCGCATTACCTTTGAGTACATTATGCTTCGTGATGTGAATGATAGCGAAGCCGATGCACGCGAACTCGTCCGGTTGATTAAAGATTTGCCCGCCAAAGTGAACCTTATCCCCTTCAATCCTTGGCCTGGTTCTGACTTCCGTCCATCCACAAAAGAGCAACTCGCAAAGTTTGCCAAAATTGTTATGGACGCTGGGTTTTCTTCACCTATTCGTACACCACGAGGGCGAGATATTCTGGCTGCATGCGGACAACTCAAAACCGAAAGCGAGCGCCAGCGTAAAAGTCTATAAGAGCAGACTTTCCTTTCTTTGAAAGGGAATGCTACAAGTCCCTTTTTTTATACCAATAATCGTTCTCTAACTTTTAAGGATACAAACACATGAGCACCCATCAGGATGTCAAGAAAGTTGTGCTGGCCTATTCTGGCGGCCTAGACACTTCGGTCATCCTGCGATGGCTGCAAAAAACATATAACTGTGAAGTGGTAACTTTCACAGCGGATCTGGGCCAAGGTGAAGAATTAGAGCCTGCCCGTAAAAAAGCAGAAATGTTTGGCGTTAAGGAGATCTTTGTCGATGATCTACGCGAAACTTTCGTTAAAGACTATGTCTTCCCAATGTTCCGGGCGAACACTGTTTACGAAGGCCAATATCTTCTTGGAACCTCTATTGCTCGTCCCCTAATCTCCAAGCGTCAGATTGAAATTGCTGAAGCTGTTGGAGCAGATGCCGTTGCACACGGTGCCACAGGAAAAGGGAATGATCAGGTCCGCTTTGAGCTCAGCTATTATGCTTTAAAGCCTGATGTAAAGGTCATCGCTCCGTGGCGTGAATGGGATTTGACCTCCCGCACTAAACTTTTGGCCTTTGCTGAAGAAAATCAGATCCCAGTAACCAAAGATAAACGTGGAGAAGCTCCCTTCTCTGTGGATGCGAACCTTCTGCATTCCTCTTCTGAAGGAAAAATTCTGGAAAACCCAGCAGAAGCCCCTGATGAAATTGTCTTCCAACGCACAATTTCTCCAGAAGCGGCTCCAGATAAAGCAACTGAAATTAGCATTGATTTCGTCGAAGGGGACCCTGTAGCAATTAATGGCGTTGCTATGAGCCCCGCCACTCTTCTGGCTCGTCTGAATGAACTTGGACGTGACAACGGAATTGGTCGGTTAGATATCGTTGAGAACCGATTTGTTGGTATGAAATCCCGTGGTATTTACGAAACACCAGGTGGAACCATTCTGCTTGCCGCTCACCGGGCAATGGAAAGCATTACACTTGACCGGGAAGCTGCTCACCTTAAAGACAGCATCATGCCACGCTATGCTGAGTTGATTTATAACGGTTTCTGGTTCTCTCCAGAACGCCGTATGCTGCAAGCTCTTATCGACACAAGCCAACATTCCGTCACAGGCCGTGTCCGTATGAAACTCTATAAAGGCAATGTCGTTTGTGTAGGACGCGAGAGCCCCAATAGCCTTTATGATGCACGCGTTGTCACCTTTGAAGACGATGAAGGCGCCTATAACCAACAAGACGCTCAAGGCTTTATCAAGCTAAATGCTTTGCGTCTGCGGATTGGAGGGCAAATTGGCCGACGTGGTGGTGCGCTTTAAAATGAGGGAATATATGAAACGTTTATTTCGTCTTACCCCTGCATTAGCTCTTTGTAGCCTCTTTGCATTGACAGAAACAGGGTGTGCTCATGATCACGACGCACCCGAAATTTCTGCAGATCAATTCATGAAAAAAGTCCAATCTGAGCCGGGCGTTAAAACTCTTCCAGATGGACTAGCTTATAAAGTGCTTAAGTCTGGCCCCAAGGACGGGGATAGTCCTCACCGTGGATCCACTGTTATGGTGATTTATGAAGGACGTCTTCCAGACGGAGGGATCTTCGACAGTTCTGACCAGCATGGTAATGGCACCTATATGGAAATGCCTCTGGATGGACTTGTAGAAGGCTGGCTTGAAGCTCTTCCTATGATGCACGTTGGAGACGAGTGGATGCTTTACCTTCCACCGAAGCTGGCGTACGGCAATCGTTCTATGGGTATTATTCCTCCAAACAGTCCACTGATATTTAAAATTAGACTGCTTGGTGTCAATAACGGCCCTACAGCAAACTAATATAAACTACCCTCCCTCCCGAGAGATAAGCCATAGTTATTATCTCGGGAGGCTCCAATGTCGATCACAACGAGCCTGATACATTTCCTGATCCCCTGTTTGCAGTCTCTGACCTGTCTCCAGTATCTTTGCTGTCCAAGACGCAGGATGGGAGCACACTGAACATTCAGCCTTCAAATGCACAACGTCATCAGCAATACATGATAAGTCCCGTACTACGGAAAAAGGCTTCCTCTGGTAGTCCGTATCAAGACCAGCGACCGCTATAAATCCTCCAGAATTTTTAAAACTCTCTAACTCAGCAATAATATTCCCCTGATAATAGGGTGCTGTCATAAACTGAAACTCATCCAATATAATTTCGGAAGAATAACGCGCTATATCTGGCCATTTTGTAATAGAAAGTGCCTTTTTCTGGATCCCATTTCGACTGGCCAAGAATGAGCCATCTCGTGTATCAAATACCGGTTTTAATATAAGGGCTTTGGGGTATTCCTCTGCAATAGCAAGCAAATGAGCTGATTTTCCCGAAAACATTGGCCCAACATACAATTCCAAACGGCCCTTTTTATTCATAATCTAGCCCTTACAAAAATGCAGTAATCTACCTTCCAGAACAAAAAGTCACGATATAAACATACCCATCACCCTTTTCCCTACAAGGTCTTTATTATAAGATTAAAGTTCAATAAATGGACCTCCTTCCCATGAAACGCTTTCTTCTTTTTCTATGCATCTCTTTGGCTTGCTGTGGAAAGAAATCTCCGGGGCAGACGGCTTATGGCCCTAACTGCGGAATTTGCCATCATGGTGGAAAAGGTATGCCGGGTGAAATCCCACCTCTTGTTGGGCGACTAGATATTATCGCCCAATCCCCTGAAGGGCGGCGCTATCTAGCCGATGTACTCCTCAATGGTTTACATGGACCATTCACAACACAAGGCTATACTTATAATTATAGCATGCCTTCTTTTCGTGATCGTTTAAATGATCAGGAAATTTCTGAAATTCTTAATTGGCTTATTTCTCGTGGTGAGACTAAACCTTCTCCAATTATTACGCCTCAGGATATTGCCCACGCTCGCCTCCTCTCTGGGGACCCTGCCTTAACCTACAAAGAGCGTCAGAACCTTAACCTCAAACATCCTCTTCCTTAACTCTATCAACAGAAGATCTCATGCAACGCGTATTTTCCGGTATTCAGCCTACAGGCATTCCCCATCTTGGTAATTATCTTGGAGCTATCCGTAACTGGGTGAAACTTCAATCTGACCATGATTGTATCTTTTGCCTTGTCGATATGCATTCCATCACTATGCCATGGTCTCCAGAAGAACTCCGGCAACAAACGCTTGGATCTGCTGCTTGCCTTCTCGCTGCGGGGATTGAACCAACACGGCTATATAACCAATCCGCTGTCAGCGCACATGCGCGTCTAGGATGGATTTTCAATTGTGTTGCACGGTTAGGCTGGCTCAACCGCATGACTCAATTTAAAGATAAAGCGGGAAAGAACAGAGAAAATCATTCAGCAGGTCTGTATGTTTATCCTAACCTCATGGCGGCGGATATTCTCGCTTTTCATGCAACGCGTATTCCTGTTGGTGATGATCAAAAGCAACATATTGAACTTGCCAATGATATCGCACAAAAATTCAATCATGATATGGGAGTTGATTTCTTCCCAGAAATCGAAGCATTTATTCCCCCCGCTGCTGCACGCGTTATGAGCTTACGTGACGGAAGCAAAAAGATGTCCAAGTCTGATCCGTCAGAACAAAGCCGCATTGTTTTAACCGACACAGCTGATGAAATTGCTCTTAAAATACGGCGCGCCAAAACCGACCCAGAGCCTTTGCCAAGTGAGATCGATGGTCTGGCTGAAAGGCCAGAGGCACGTAACCTAGTCACAATTTATGCTGCCATGTCAGAAACAACACCTGAAGCCATCTTGCAACAATTTGGCGGTGAAGGCTTTGGTCAATTTAAATCTGCTTTAACGGACTTACTTGTCGCCAAGCTGGCTCCAGTGGCGACCGAAACTCAGCACTTACTCAAAAATAAAGATCATCTTATTTCTGTTCTTCGTACAGGTGCCGAACATGCACGCAGCATTTCTGAACCTATCGTTCAGGAAGCAGAAAAACTCGTTGGTTTTATTCGCTAAATTTCTCCCTCTTGGATGAATGTTATTGCTTTTCATCCAAGAGGTCTAAAATTTCTTCTGCAGCAGCATCTGCTGGAGTTTTATCTCCCCCGGGAGACAGCATTTCTGGCAGTTTACTGAATGCGGTACGCTGCTTTGCGATTTCGTTTTGGTCTTCAAGCAGCTTAATAACCACCCCAGCCAGCTTCTGTGGAGTACAGTTTTCCTGAAGCATTTCAGGAACCACTTCCTGCTGGCTTAAAATATTCACCATTGCAACATATGGCACTTTAATCATACGGCGGACGATAGCTGCCGTTATTGGATTAACACGATACGTCACCACCATGGGAACATTCCCCATCGCCAGCTCTAAGGTTGATGTCCCAGATTTGGTTAAAGCACACTGAGCCGCAGCAAACGCATCATGCTTATCGTGAATATCCGTTACAACATAAGGGTGAACATCCCACTTCCGTATCATCTGACGAATAGCAGGTGCAATAACTGGAGCAATCGGAATAACAGGGCAAATATCAGGATATTTCTTTTTAAGAATATCCAGCATTTTACGAAAAACTGGTAATAAACGAGACGCTTCCGAGCGTCGGCTTCCTGGCATGAGAATAACGATTGGAGCGTCTTTAGGAATATCATGCCGCTTACGGAAGCGATCTCCCTCTCCTTGCCTCACACCCGATTGTAAAACAGGATGCCCTACAAAGTGGGCTTCTATTCCCCTCTCAGCGAACCATTCTTTCTCAAAAGGCAACAAGCACAAGAGACGGTCCCATAGCCCAGGGAACTCTTTTACCCGGTTTTCACGCCAAGCCCACACTTGAGGCGCAACATAATGAACGCGCTTAATTCCAAGATGTTCTATTTTCTGGAGCAAACGCAGAGCAAAACCGGGGCTATCAATCGTCACGATAAGGTCTGGCTTACGTAATTCGATATCTTGTACGCATTCCAGTAAACGCTGGGAAAGCATTCTCACCCGTGGCAGAACTTCAACCAGTCCCATCACGGCAAGATCACTCATAGGAAACAGACTTTGAAGCCCTAATGCTCCCATTCGTCCACCGCCAACACCAGCGAACACCAGCGTTGGGTCTTTAGCAGCCAAAGCGAGCATTAATCGCGCACCAATAACATCTCCACTGGCCTCTCCAGCCAAAATCCAAATCACACGTCCATGCTGTGGCAAAACATTTTTTTCAGATGTTTCGATCGGTGCACTGGACTGTTTTTTGAATTTAGAGAAGAACTTCATCGACGCAACACAGCTCCTGTCGCTTTCAGAACAGCGGCCTCAATCGCTTGAGACACCGCTTCAAGGCGCGCATCTGTCAAGCTTTCTGTCTGAGGTTGTAGCGTAACCTCTATTCCGAGAGATCGGTACCCTTCTGGAAGAGTTTTGCCCTCAAAGATGTCAAACAATCTTACATCCTGAATCAGATTCCGATCTCCAGCACGCACCGCTTTGATAACAGCTTGTGCCTCAACATCATTCTTTACCAAAAAGGCAAAATCACGGCGTACAGGTTGTAATGTTGACAGAACAATAGACGTTTTACGCTTTGCTTTAGGCAACGGCACCTTATCAAGGTACAACTCAAACGCAACAACTGTTCCGCTTAATCCTAGAGTACGAACCACACGTGGATGTAACTCCCCAAAACTGCCTAATACCAGCTTAGGGCCTTGCGTTACATTCCCCGCACGACCGGGATGATAAAACATCGGAAGATGATCTGTCGTCACTTGTAAGGATGCTTCAGGAACCCCTAAAGCATTCAACGCAGCGAACAAGTCAGCCTTGGCCTCCCAAATACTCGCATCCTGAGCAGATTTTCCCGGTTCTCTGGCCGTTAAACCGCCCCTCAACCCTGCTAATCTGAGGTGCTGCCCCTCTCCATCAAAACAAGGACCAAGTTCAAAAAGCGCAGCTTCTCCTGAGAAGCCCAACCCTCTCGCAAGATTGCGGCTTAAAGCCTTGGCTAAATTAACTAATGGTGTTGGCCGTAACTGATTTAAATCCGTAGCGATTGGATTTAATAAACGCTGGCTTTCTGGAACCTCTCCAAACAACACAGCATCATCATATGCGACAAATGAAAAGCCAACGGTCTCCATCAATCCACGTTCAGCACAAACACGCCGCAAGAGTGTGGAGCGTGCTTGTTTGGGCGTAACAGCCGAAGGAGGAACTAAACTGAGTTGAGGCAATGCGACTGGCTCAACATTATCTAGTCCATAAAGACGAAGAATTTCTTCTATAAGATCATTCTCTGCCTCCATCCGCTCTACATGCGCAGCAGCTTTCCGAGCAATGACCTCATCAAGAGTAACGCCCTGAGACAGGAACTTTCCAGAAGCAACATCATTCCGCCAAGAAGGCACTGAAAGCGTTACACTTTCATCATTTTGTTCAACAACCTCAAAGCCTAAATGCTCTAATGAACGAATAGCCTCATCAGGTTGAATTTTTACACCCCCAAGCGTTTCTAACCGTTCAAAACGAAGGGTCGCCGTACGCTCCCATTGAGGCAGAGCCCCCACTTCTGTGACTTCGCTGGCTTCTCCACCACACAGTTCTTGGATCATCCCTGTCGCAGCTTCAAGACCATTGCGCACAAGCGCAGGATCAATCCCTCTTTCGTAACGCTGGCGTGCATCCGTATGAACGCCTAAACGACGCCCTGTTAATGCAATCTTTACAGGATCAAAAAGTGCTGCTTCAATGAAAACATCTGTCGTATTTTCATCTACGCCACTTGATTTCCCGCCGATAATTCCCGCTAGAGACTGCACCCCAGCATCATCCACGATAACAAGATCGTCCGTTCCTAGAACATATTCATGATCATCAAGAGCGGTGAAGGTTTCACGTGCAGCCTGCGTCACGGTCAACACATTCCCAGACAATTTGGCTACATCAAAAACATGGAGAGGTCGTCCCAAATCATATGTTAAATAATTTGTTACGTCGACCAAAGCTGAAATCGGCTTTACACCGACAGCCTTCAGCCTTTTCTGAAGCCATTCAGGGCTTGGACCGTTTTTTACCCCGCGAACAATGCGTCCAACGACGAAATAACAGCCCTCCTCATCCTTCTTCCATGTAATAGAGGGTTCAAATTTGCCTTCAACAGCCTCCGTCAGAAATGGCTTTAAATGACCAATCCCTGAAGCGGCAAGATCACGCGCAATGCCGCGGATACTTAAGGCATCCCCTCGGTTAGGTGTAATCGATATTTCTATAACCGGGTCATCTAAATCGGCATAAACCGCATAAGGCTCTCCAATCGGAGCCGTTGGAGAAAGCTCGGCAATACCACCTGTTTCCTCACCAAGGCCTAACTCTTTAAGTGAGCAGAGCATGCCTCCACTCTCTTCCCCCCGGATCTTCCCTTTTTTTATCGTGATATCCAGTCCGGGAACATAAGTCCCTGGAGGTGCAAAAATTACATGCAATCCCGCGCGCGCATTGGGAGCACCACATACAACCTGTAAATCTTCATAACCTGCACCCGCAGCGACACGACATAACTGCAGCCGATCTGCATCTGGATGCGGGTGTGCTTCCTTAATTTTTGCAGTCCTGAAACCTGCCAGTTTCTGAGCTGGGTTTTCAACACTCTCAACTTCAAGGCCAATTTTATTAAGACGAGCACAAATCTCATCAAGGGAGGCCGTAAAGTCCAAATGCTCACGTAGCCAAGACAGAGAAAATTTCATCTTAAAATCCCTCCGTCAATGTCGCAGGAGATAGGGCAGAAAATCCGTAATGCCGTAACCAACGAAGGTCACTTTCGTAAAATGAGCGTAAGTCAGGAATGCCATTTTTTAACATCGCCAAACGTTCAATCCCCATTCCAAAAGCAAATCCTTGCCATTCTGTTGGATCAATCCCACAATTTGCTAAAACCCGAGGATGAACCATTCCAGAACCCAGAACCTCTAACCAATCCGATCCACCACCTATTTCACCTGTCGCTTTTGACCAGCCAATATCCACTTCCATTGAAGGTTCTGTAAAAGGAAAATAAGAGGCTCTAAAACGTACTGGCAAATTCGGTTTATCAAAATAAACTCTTAAAAATTCAATCAAACAGCCCTTTAGATGACCAAGCGTAATGTGCCGATCAATCACCAAGCCCTCACATTGATGGAACATTGGAGAATGCGTCGCATCATGGTCCGCACGGTAAGTGCGTCCGGGAGCGATGATACGAATAGGCGGCTTTTGTGTCATCATCGTACGGATTTGCACACCGGACGTCTGGGTTCGAAGAACGCGTGGCTCTTCCCCTTCTGCTTTCGGTGGCAAATAGAAAGTGTCATGCTCTGTACGAGCAGGATGATGATCCGGCGTATTAAGGGCCGAAAAGTTATGCCACTGACTTTCAACATCAGGGCCTTCTGCAACAGAAAAACCCATTGATCCGAAAATAGCCGTCATCTCTTCAATGGTTCGGCTAATAGGATGAATCGCACCCGCTTTAGTTGAACTAACCGGAAGCGTCACATCAATCCGTTCAGAACTCAGGCGTGCTTGTAAAGCTTCTTCTTCCAGTTCTCGACCGCGCTCTTCAATAGCTTTTGTCAACTCATCACGAAGGCGGTTTAGTGCTTGGCCTCTTGCTTTTCGCTCTTCTGGCTCAAGCTGGCCTAACTGTTTTAACAAACCAGTTAATGCACCAGATTTCCCTAATGTTCCTACTCGTATAGCATCCCATTGCACACGATCACGTGCCTCGGAAAGAGCAGTTAGAGTATTATTTTTCAGCGCGTCGAGATCGTCAGCCATATCGTCCATCGCTTAACAGCACAAATAGAAAGCGGGCTGCCCTGATAACAGAGCAGCCCGCTGGCTACCAGTCCCTTCAAAAATTTAAAGGTTCTGATAAAAATTAGCCGAGAGCGGCTTGAGCTTTCTTTACGATCTCTGCGAATGCAGCAGAATCATCAAAAGCTATTGCAGCAAGAACCTTACGGTCAATCTGGATTCCAGCTTTATCCAGCCCATTGATAAACTTGCTATATGTCAGACCGTGTTCACGAACTGCCGCATTAATACGTTGAATCCACAATGAGCGGAAATCACGCTTTTTGTTACGACGGTCCCGGTATGCATAACGCAGCGCTTTTTCAACGCGCTCCATAGCAATACGATAGTTCGTAGACGAACGACCGCGATAACCCTTCGCAAGTTCAAGAACTTTTTTGTGACGGGCGTGCGTCGTTACGCCCCGTTTAACACGTGCCATATTACCTTATCTCCTTACGAAAGCCCGTAGGGTGCCCACTGCTTAACTGTTTTTGCGTCCATTTCTGTCATGGTTTGAGGACCACGATTAGTACGCTTCATTTTTTTCGGGCGGTTGATAAGGCCGTGGCGCTTGTTACCCGGTCCACATGTGACTTTGCCTGTAGCGGTAATTTTAAACCGCTTTTTGACCGATGACTTGGTCTTCATCTTGGGCATTTCGGTCTCCTTCACCGTAAAACGATTAGTCTGACAGTTATCTTACAACGCATCAGATTATACGGCCGGGCATGCCACATTTGGCCCGGACGCGTATGGTGCGCGATTCTCTACCCTATCTGCCTCTTCAGGCCAAGAACTTTATTTTATAATAAGAGAAATTAATGTTTTGTGTGTTTTTTATTAAAATTTAGTATGATACTCACAATGACGTGAGCAACATGACGCTTATGACATCTTGACCCGATGAGCATAATCATGTGTTTTTCAACAGTTCAAGTGCTATATCCGAAATAACAACTCTAGGGAAATTATGAGCACTCAATCTCGGTCCGGGCCCTGGACCCTGATTACCGCCGCAATATTTGCTCTTTGCGGAGCGATATTGACTATTGGCGGGATCATGTCCGTATCTCACGGTGGCCCTGTTTATTACTTATTCGCCGGCGTTGTCTTCTTGGCAACAGCCCTTCTTGCATGGCTTCGCAACCAAGCAGCTCAGTGGCTTTTTGCTGCTTTTGCGCTTGTCACAGTTGCATGGGAACTCTCCATTGTCGGTCTTGACTTCTGGAGCCTCGTCCCTCGTTCTGACGTTGTCATTATTCTTGGTATCTGGCTATTGCTGCCTTTTGTATCGCGCAGCACTGGTGGTACACGTTCTTCCAGCCTACCTCTGGCTGGTTCTGTTGGTGTAGCGGCCCTTGTACTTCTAGCCGCAGCGTTTACAGACCCACACGATATCAGCGGAACCCTACCAAATGACATCGTAAACGCTTCTCCTGACAATCCAGAAAACGTGCCTGACAATGAATGGCATGCCTATGGACGCACAAGTGCAGGTGATCGTTGGTCTCCTCTAAAACAGATCAACTCAACAAACGTTCAGAACCTTAAAGTTGCTTGGCACATCCATACCAAAGACTTGATGGGTCCGAATGATCCTGGTGAATCCACAAACGAAGCAACACCTATTGAGTTTGATAACACTCTTTATCTTTGCTCTCTTCACCAGAAGCTTTTTGCAATTGATGCAGCAACAGGTCACGTCAAATGGACGTTTGACCCTCACCTACAAGTCAACCCTGGCTTCCAGCATTTAACGTGCCGTGGCGTTAGCTTCCATGAGACACCAGCAAATGCTGTTGACAGCAGCGGTCAACCAGCACCAACAGATTGTGCTAAGCGGATCATCCTGCCAGTCAACGATGGTCGTCTTGTTGAAGTAAATGCTGAAACAGGTGAAAAATGCACAAGCTTCGGTGATAATGGTGAAGTTAACCTTCGTGAACCTCATCAACCATTTACTGAGCTCGGTGTTTACGAACCAACCTCTCCTCCAGTTGTCACTGATAAATACATCATTGCCAACAGCGCTGTAAGAGACAACGGTTCGATCAAGCAGGCATCTGGTGCAACTCGCGCTTTCGATGTTTACACAGGCAAAATGGCTTGGGTGTTTGATGCATCTAACCCTGATCCAAATCAGATGCCAGATGAAAACCATCCCGTTTTCCACCCTAACTCACCAAACTCCTGGATCGTATCCGCTTACGACAAGAAGCTAAATCTTGTTTATATTCCAATGGGTGTTGGCACACCTGATCAATGGGGTGGCGACCGTACAAAAGAATCTGAACGTTATGCTCCTGGCGTCGTAGCTCTAAATGCTGATACAGGTAAGCTCGCTTGGTTCTACCAGACAGTTCACCATGACCTTTGGGACATGGACGTTGCTTCACAGCCAAGCCTAGTTGATATTACCCAAAAAGACGGATCTATCGTTCCTGCGATTTACATCCCTACAAAAACAGGCGATGTTTTTGCACTTGACCGTCGTACAGGTAAAACAATCGTAGATGCACCTGAAACACCAGTTCCTGGTGGTGCAGCTCCTGGTGACCACACCAATCCAACCCAGCCAATGTCTAAGCTGACACTTCGTCCGAAAGATCCTCTTTCAGACAAAGACATTTGGGGTGGCACCATCTTTGACCAAATGTTCTGTAGCATCTACTTCCATTCGCTACGGTATGAAGGTCCATTCACACCTCCTTCCCTTCAAGGAACACTCGTTTTCCCTGGAGACCTAGGAATGTTTGAATGGGGTGGCCTATCAATTGACCCACAACGTCAAATTGCATTTGCCAACCCAATCTCCTTGCCTTTCGTTTCTCGTCTTGTTCCTCGTGGGCCAGAAAACCCACTATGGCCAGATAAAAACGCAAAAGCTTCTGGTGGCGAAGGTGGACTACAGCCTAACTACGGTATCCCATATGCTGTTCACCTAGGTGCTTTCCTTGACCCCGTATTGTTGAAAATTGGTCTTCCTGTTCCTTGCCGTACTCCACCTTGGGGAATGGTTGCTGGTATCAATCTGCGCACAAACAAAGTTGTTTGGGAACATCGCAACGGTACTCTACGTGACTCTCTCCGTGGTACGGCTTATCCAATTGGGCTCCCAGCAATTAAAGTTGGTATTCCAAGCCTTGGTGGTCCGCTTTCAACAGCTGGTAACCTTGGGTTCTTGACCTCGACAATGGATTACTACATCCGTGCATATGACCTAACGACAGGGAAAACCCTGTGGCAAGATCGCCTACCTGCAGGTGCGCAATCAACGCCTATGACATATGCCGTTAATGGTAAGCAGTTCGTTGTTACCTATGCTGGTGGTCATAACTCATTCATGACAAAAATGGGCGATGACCTGATCGCTTATACATTGCCAAACTAAGCCTAGCTTAGTTCACGCAAGAAAGGGCACCGAAAGGTGCCCTTTTTTATTATCTTCATTACAATTGATACGGCTCTAATCGAGTAACAGGCTTACAAGATCAGCTCTCTCGCAGCACCATAAATATGATAGAGTGAACTTGCCGGCATATAATCAACTAAAGGCTGAGAGGCTTGATCCAATCGATCGACCCATCCACCAGACAACTTTTCAGGAATATAACACTGAAAGAAAGATTTACTCGCCAACTGTAAGAAATCAATATTTTGAGTGCTGCTTCCAGCATTATAACGCTGGCACAATAACCGCATCAGCTCGGTTTGAGGCCAGATCCGGGTTGAACGCTCCGATATTACTCCCCTTTCTGTCATCGCATCAAATACAATGCCTGTCTTTTTATCCGTTCCTTTTTGATAGCCTCTCAAAAAAAGCTTCTCAGCAGCATCATGAATACGGTCATCATTCGAAGCATTTTGATTGGTTAGTCGGCGATATTCTTCCAGCAACCATGACCATTCAAATAGATGGCCCGGCTCAACACGGTTTTCCCCCCATTCTTCTTGCGAAGACCAGTCACTCTTAAAAAACTCCAAGAGCATATCCGATTTTTTACAAATAAAATGTTCTAAGGCGAGTTCCACCAGCTTCTCAGCTTGATCCAAATAAAATGGCTCTGATGTCACTTCAAACAAGGCCAAATACGCCTCGAGCAAATGCATATGAGGGTTTTGACTCCGAATAGTGCTTTGCGCTGGAGCCATATCATGAAAGCCCTTATTCGAGGCTCCAAAAATATGCTGCACTTCCCCTGCTGTCTGACGCGCCGTTTGTTTGTAGTGATTGTTGCCGGTTAAGCGATACGCCCACGCATAAGCCAGCAAAATAAAAGCATGAGCATATAAATCACGAGTTGTGTTTGAGGGCGTACCATCCGGTGCTAAAGCAAATATCCACCCGGGAAGTCCATCTCGCTGGTAGTACAACCTCTCTAAAACATCTATGCAGCGAACGGCATTTTCTGAAGCATCATAAATGTTATCTAACGCAGCACGACAATAGGTTACGACTTGCCGTGCCTGCACCATCAGCCGTAAATGCTCTACATTCACCGCTGAGCCATCCCAATTTAAACGCTCATAATAAAGAAAACGTTTAGAATCAAACCCTTGATTGGCCCATAAAGGTAATGCTTGTGTTGAGGTCCAGTTATTCCACTCTTTTCCCAACTTTTGATCGATCGAAAACAAAGCTGAACCTCTATACAAATTTTATCATGACCGAACTGGCGGAGATTTCATTTTTTTTACGATTGATGTTGTGGAGCGGCCTTGAAGCACATCAACCAAAACAACGGCTCCGCCATAAGATTTAACATAATCACCGCCAACAACCTGATCTTCTGTATAATCAGAGCCTTTAACAATAATATCTGGCCGAAGCTCTTTTATAATTTCTAAAGGCGTATCCTCTTCAAACAAGACGACCAGATCTACATCACGGAGCGCACTCATAACGGCAGCTCGTGCGCCTTCATCCTGTAATGGCCTTTCCTCACCTTTTAAACGCTTGACCGAGGCATCACTATTTAAGCCAACAATTAATTTATCCCCTTGACGGGCTGCCTGCCTTAACAAGGCCACATGCCCGGGATGCAACAAATCGAAGCATCCATTCGTAAAGACGACACGTGCTCCGTGATGGCGCCATTCATTCACAAGCGCACAAGCTTGAGACATTGAGACAACACGTTTGTCTTCTTCGCTTTCAGATTGAATAATAGATTCTGCTTTCAAGGCTGCGCTTAGCTCCTCAATAGACACCGTTGCTGTTCCAAGTTTTCCAACAACAATTGACGCAGCACTCGTGGCAATCACAATCGCTGTTTCTAAATCATAACCGGCAGAAATAACACTCGCAATTGTTGCAACCACTGTGTCCCCTGCACCGGAGACATCATAAACCTCTGATTTCCTCACAACAGAATGGGTCACTTTTCCATCCGTCTGAAAAAGGGTCATCCCCTCTTCTGAGCGAGTGACCAAAACATGCCCACCAAACTGCCGCGATGCTTCCCGCGCAGCCAATTCAATCTCTGCATCTGACTTTAACGGGACACCAACGGTAAGCGCCAACTCGCCACGATTTGGTGTCACAAGCCATGCACCACTATACGCAGAAAAGTCCTTCCGTTTAGGATCTACAATAACAGGAATATCCCTTGCCTTGGCAAAGGTAAGGATCCCTTCCAAAACGTCGTCTGTTAGAACGCCTTTTGCATAATCAGAACAGACGACCACATCGGCATGCTCTATCAATCGATGTGCTGTTTTGATTAATTTATTCTTAATCTCATCAGACAGCGGAGCAACATATTCTTCGTCAATACGAACAATCTGCTGGCGGCCACTCAAAACTCTGGTTTTTGTAATCGTCGTCCAATTTGAATCTGTTACCAAGCCTGAAATATCAAGATTAGAAACTGTAGCCAGCTCTTTTCTTAACGTAGCTGCAGAAACATCATCTCCAACAAGACCAACAAGACAGACATCACACCCAAGGGCGGCAGCATTCATAGCAACGTTAGCTGCACCTCCCGGCACCGCATGGCTCTGCTTGCGCAACAACACAGGGACTGGTGCCTCAGGGGAAATTCGATTAACTGCCCCGGTTACATAGCAATCCAATAACAGATCACCAATAATCACCACTCGGCCAAAGTTAAAATTCTCGATCATAATCTACTAAGTACCTGAACCGACATACGGTTCAAAAATATGCTGCACAAAACTATATAAATCTGTGCCATCAAAAAGATAACCTCGTATGCCTGCTGCGGCGGCAGCCTGCACGTCTGTTTCTTTATCCCCTATTAGGAACGACTGCTGTCGATCTATTCCAAAATCTGAAATAGCGCGCTCAATCATCCCAGGATTGGGCTTTCGATCAAAATGATCTTCTTTAAAACACTTAATCGTCGCTTCCGGGTGATAGGGGCACATATAAAAAGCATCAATTTGTGCCGACTTCGGGACTAGCTGTCTCTGTAATTCTGCATGAAAATTTTCAACATCTTCAACAGAAAACATTCCACGCGCAACACCTGATTGATTCGTTACTACAATAAGTAAATAACCCTTATCCCTCAAAAATGATAAAGCTTCTTCTACGCCCTTAATTAATACGAGGTCTTTAACCCGATGAGGATATCCCGTATCAACATTGAGCACCCCATCTCGATCTAAGAAAACGGCTTTTTTACTTGTTAAAATATCGCTTTTTTTATCTCTTTTGTATGTCATAAAACCTCATATTAACAAAATAAATTACATATTATTTTTATATATCGGCCAACTACAGAGAAGAAATTTCCTTTTGAAAAGTTCAAAAAATATCTTACTCAATCAAAACATTTTAATAATTGCACATTTTAAACTAAATTATTATCTATGCTTGCTTAAAAGCTTGCTCCACAGGCTTTTCTTTTGAGGAGTTTAACATGATTCGTAAAGTTTCCATTGCAGCTTTAGCTATTCTTGCTTTCGGTGGCCAGATTGCTCACGCAAAACAACCTTGCCGTGACGCTAAAGGGCGCTTTGCAAAATGTGAAACCGTTAAGAAGCCTAAACACTGCCGTGATGCTAAAGGTAAATTCACAAAATGTGATGTTCCTAGCGCTTCAACTCAAGAGAAAGCTCCAGTGACAACGGCTCCAGCTCCTGCCAACCCTGCGCCTGCAGCAGCAGCTCCTGCGACAGCGCAACCTGCTGCGCCTGCAACGCACTAATATAATAAAAGCTCTGTCAGCCCCTAAAGACTGACAGAGCTTTTTATTTTTTAAACAGATGCACGCTTTTGAATAGCCTGAGCCATAGCCTCAACACCATTTCCTCTATTGGCTGAGAGCGCTTTTACCAAACCCATTTCATGCAAAAAAACAGGGTCTGTCTTTAAAATCTCTTCTTTGCTACGCCCTGAATAAACACGCAAAAGCAAAGCAACCAAACCTTGTACGATGGTGGCATCCGAAGCCCCAGCAAAATAAAGCTTCCCTTCGCGCTCCTCCGCCTCAAGCCACACTTGGCTCTGGCACCCTGGTACGCGATGCTGTTCATTTTGCCATTCAAGTGGGAATTCAGGTAATTTTTTACCCATCTCTATAATATACTGATACCTTTCCATCCAATCATCAAACATCATCATTTCTGCATTAATATCTTCTATGGCCGCAGCAGCCGTGTCTTCTTGTGGAATAAGAAAAGTATCAGTCACTCTTTTTCCCTTAACTATAAAATGAATCGACTCAAATCGCCTTTTTGAGCAAGCGGCGCTACTCTGTCATGAACATCTTGCGCCGTCACTTTTACAACCTCTCCTTTACGATCAGATGCTGTAAAAGAAATTTCCTCTAATAGCTTTTCGAGCACTGTCGCAAGACGTCGTGCCCCTATATTTTCAACACGATCATTAATATCACTTGCAAGTTCAGCGATAGCATCAACCGCATCATCACCAAACTCCAGCACCACATCCTCAGTTTTCATGAGGCTCACATACTGCTTTAACAGCGAGTGCTCAGGCTCTAGAAGAATTCGTTTAAGATCATTTTGAGTTAAACCCGACAGTTCAACCCTAATCGGTAAACGTCCCTGTAGTTCTGGCAACAAATCTGACGGCTTGGCAATGTGAAAAGCACCCGAGGCAATAAACAAAATATGATCCGTTTTAAGTGGCCCATATTTCGTATTAACTGTTGTCCCCTCAATCAGAGGCAGTAAATCTCTTTGAACCCCTTCCCGAGAAACATCCCCTGTCCTGCTCCCGTTCTCAGATGTAGCGCAGACTTTATCAATCTCATCTAAAAACACGATCCCATGATTTTGGGTATGTTCCAGCGCGTCACGCTTTAAAGCCTCGTTATCAAGAAGCTTATCTGCTTCTTCGCGAATAAGCTGTTCACGCGCAGCAGACACTTTCAACTTCTTTGACGATGGGGAGCGGTTCATTAAACCAGACATCATGTCATTAAAGCTGATCACCTGCCCCGGTTGAATACCCGGTATATCGAGCGAGCCTTTTCCAGCGCCTTGAGGATCAGGAGCAATCTGGATTTCGATCTCTTTTTCTTCTAACGCTCCATCGCGCAACATCTGCCGAAACTTTGCTTTTGTATCAGCCGTAGCTTCTTCCCCAGCGAGAACATCTACCAGTCTATTCTCAGCCGCGTCCTTAGCTTTTTCCTGAACATCGTTGCGGCGTATCTCACGCAACATATTCAGTGATACCTCAACAAGATCCCGAACGATGCTATCAACATCCCGGCCAACATAGCCAACTTCTGTAAACTTCGTCGCTTCCACCTTTAAAAATGGAGATTGTGCAAGCTTAGCTAAACGACGGGCAATCTCTGTTTTACCGCAACCAGTCGGCCCAATCATTAATATATTCTTAGGGACGACTTCTTCGCGCAACTCATCAGAAAGCTGCGCCCTCCGCCAACGATTACGCATTGCCACAGCGACCGCACGTTTGGCATCATTCTGGCCAACAATAAAACGATCAAGCTCTGAAACAATCTGTCGAGGAGAGAAATTAGGGATCGTCATATTATTTACCCTCCTCACCTAATGTTTCAACCGTAACAGAGGCATTCGTATACACACAAATATCGCCTGCAATTTTCATAGCCCGGCGAGCAATTTCAAGCGCACTCAAGCCATCAACCGTCATCAGAGCGCGCGCCGCAGATAGGGCATAATTCCCACCAGAACCGATTGCAATAATTCCATCTTCCGGCTCAAGAACATCACCATTACCTGTAAGCGTAAACGACCGATGTTCATCTGCAACCGCCATCATTGCTTCCAACCGACGAAGATACCGATCCGTACGCCAATCCTTTGCAAGTTCAACACATGCACGTTCAAGCTGACCGGGATACCTCTCCAGTTTTGATTCTAAGCGCTCAAGAAGCGTGAAAGCATCAGCAGTTGCTCCGGCAAACCCTGCCAGAATATTATTCTGAGGCCCTATCCGGCGGACCTTCCTCGCGTTGCCTTTTATAACCGTTTGTCCGAGTGAAACCTGCCCATCGCCGGCCATGGCAACCTGGCCTCCGCGACGAACGCATAAGATGGTCGTGCCGTGCCAGCCGACCGGATCATACGAATGATTTTGATAAGACATCATACCATAAATAGGTCTAAAATTTATGCAAACAAGAGGAAATATTATATCATTCCTATAGGCTCAAATTGCCAATAGCTCCACTCAGCTGTTCTTTCGTGAAAGGTTTGGAAAGAAGGGGTATATTCTTGTCTTCAATCTCTATTTTAGTATGCCCACTAATAAAAAGGATTTTTAGAGACGGCATACGCTCTTTCAAAATTGCAGCACAAGTCGGGCCATCGTAATCTGGCATCATAATATCCAACACGGCTAGATCAAACCCGTTCTTTAATTGATCTTCCTGTTTCAGAATATCCGATAAAGACCCTACAGCTACAACGTTGTGCCCTTCTTGTTGAAGGAAGCCCTGCGTAACCAAACGTACTGAAGGATCATCATCAATAATTAAAATATTTAAATTCCTATTAGCTAATTCCTTTTCAGGTCCTGACTGTGCACGAGGAGGCGAAAGCCGTACGACCTCATCCCGAATAGCAGCTAAAACAACCGTCATTCGCGTACCTGCTCCGGGGGTACTCTCAACAAATATATCTCCAAAACTGCGCTTCAAAAAACCATAAACACTCGAAAGCCCCAAGCCCGTTCCTTTTCCAACTTCTTTGGTGGTAAAAAAGGGGTCAAAAACACGGGAAATCACATCAGGTGGCATACCCTCGCCCTGATCCTCCACATCAATAGCAACAGCATATTCTGTACAGCATTCAGGGGGTAAATCTGTCTGCCCCTGCTTCACCAGCCGAACTGAAATAGAGAGGTCTCCTCCCTTTTTCATGGCATCCCTTGCATTAATACATAAGTTTAATAATGCCATTTCAAGTTGATCAGCGTCGGACCAAACCTGAGGAATATTATCATCAACAGAGCTTAACTTTAAATGACACTCTACCGCAGACTTATCTTTCTGACTACTTTTCAAGCTTTGAAGAAGCAAAGCTTCCAGTTCAGATAAAAGCTTTTGTAAAGATACCGGGCCAAGCTGAGATTCCTTAGGCCGCCCAAACTGTAGCAGCCGTCGTGTTAGTGTTGCCCCTCGCTGTGCAGAATCCATGGCGTTTTTGACAAGCGCTTGCGCGGTTTCATCCAGTTCTGCAATATCTTCTAAAAGCTCTAGCGACCCCGAAATTGCAGCTAATAAATTATTAAAGTCATGCGCTATTCCCCCCGCCAACGTTCCGAGAGATTGTAATTTATCTGATTGTCTTAAATGATTTTCCATTAATACGCGGCTTGTAACATCACGATCCATCGTAACATGCCACCGTTTTTCCAAAACTTCATCTTGGGGCCATGCAAGAGAGAAACGTGTTAATTCGTGCCACTTCTGAGACGTCTTCCCATCTTCATCGCTCACCGTCTCGGCCACTAAACTCTCTACGTGTCCATTCTTCTTGACTACATCTCTCATTCGAGTGACTTCATCGCGCAAGACATCTGGGAAATACGCCAGTTCATCTTCCGAGGCACCGGAGCAATCATGTGCACAATTATTCCGAATACTACGCCCATTAGAATCAGAAAACACCAAACGCAAAGGCAAACTATCTATCAAACCACGCAATAATGCCTGCTCTACCCGTAAAGCTCTTTGTGCTAAAGAATGTTGCGTTACTTCCGCAATAAGGGATCGTAATGTTTCGGAATCCCACGGTTTATGAATATAGGCCTGTATCTGCCCTTGATTGAGAGCCGATACAACGGCATCCAAATCAGCGTATCCCGTCAGCAGAACACTACGCGCATCTGAAATTTTGCGCGCACGCGTTAAAAGTTGATCTCCAGTCAAAGCTGGCATTCTTTGATCTGAGATAATTGTTGCGACGTCTGTATGATATTTTAATAAATCTAAAGCCTGTAGAGGATCTGTTGTCGAAATGATCTCATACTGATCCTCAAGCAAATCTTCTAAGGCGACGAGAATTTCTTCCTCATCATCTACAAGTAAAACCTTAGGGCGACCATGCTTTATACCATTCAATACTATCGTCATTGTGTATATCCGATTGCAACCGGTCCTTCTTCAGTCATACGTACTGGGAGACTTAAACGAAAACATGTCCCGACTCCCTGACCATCAGGCAAATTCGCATCACTAATCTCAATCATGCCATCGTGTGCTTCCATAACACTATAGGCGATGGTCAGCCCTAACCCGGTTCCAGTTCCAACGGGCTTTGTTGTAAAAAACGGGTCAAATACACGGCTTCGCAAATGGTCGGGGAGTCCCGCTCCATCATCACTAATTGAAATTTCGTATGAATCGTTATGCAACCGGGAAGCAATAACAATTTTTCCTTTTATAACCTTGGGTTGCCCCTCATACCCTTCGTTCATATCAGCAAGAGCATCTGCTGCGTTAGAAATCACATTCATGACCGCTTGATTCAGAAAAGCAGGCTGACACACCAGTTGATTAGGAGCCTGCAAATCCTTCTCTATAATTATTCCGCCACCTAATTTATGTCCCAATAAAGCGAGGGCTATTTCAAGCGCATCCGCGACATCTACCGTTTGGAAAGAACTTTCATCCAAATGAGAAAAACGTCGTAAATTCAGAACCAGATTCTGAATACGTTGCAGCCCCAACTTCATAGAACCCAACCGCGCAACTCCTTTATCAATGACAGGCTGCGCATCATCAAGATTACTAATTTGTCGTAAACGCTTCAGATTTCGTTCAACTGTTTCGGCATGAGCAACCGTAAAAGCCAATGGATTATTAATTTCATGGGCAATCCCCGCTACCAGCTCACCAAGAGATGCCATTTTTGCTGTTTGAACAAATTTTGACTGCGCTTGAATAAGCTGCTCATTCGTTCGAGCCAATTCCATATTCGCTTGAGCTAAAGCTTCTGCCATTTCTGCTTTGGCGCGGGTCGCTTCCAAGATAAGAGCACTTTGTTGACGCTCTATTTCCTGCTGTCGAAACTCATCCTGCGCCATCCGACGTTGTGCCAAAGTCCGAATACGCATAGCCAAAGCTTCAAGCGCAATATCACTGGGGACCAGATCATCAATCCCAGCCTCAAAAAACTCTCCTGAAGACTGCTTACGAAAACGAGACGCTTCTACAATCCCTAAAGTTCGAAATGGAATCCCCCCAGCATCTAAAATGGCCTGCCGTCTTGCATCCAGTAATCGGCAAAATTTTATATCATCAAACCCACTATTCAACTCCAGAACCAAACAGTCTGGACTATCAACCCCGCGTAACCAACCACCTTCAATCAAATCTTCTGAACGCTCAATCGATGTCACCGTATGGCCGTCTCGCCAGAGCAACTCTCCCAAAGAGGCTCCAGAAAGATCGCTATCTAATACGTCTTCGTCTTCTTCTGTTGGGGAGTTAACAATAACAATACGAGAACGACGTAACCTTGCCGCCTCATCCACCTGCACCACTTCCGGGCCAGCGCGTAACAATGCACGCATCCGTAATACCAGAAGGTCCGGGTGAGCAGACTTCGATATATAAGCATCTGCGCCACTTTCCAGTCCCTCACGGTCTGCTCCCAAGGGCACATCAGCCGTTAACATCAACAAAGGAATGTTACGTGTTAAAGGTTCCAGACGTAACCGCCGCGCTAACTGCCCCCCTGTCATTCCAGGAAGCTCAGAGCACACAACGATCAGTTCAGGATCCAAGTCCTCAACGACTCTTAATGTAGATTCTCCACTCTCAATGCACGTAACAGCAAAGCCTTCTTTCAGAAGAACTCGCCACATTTTTTGTGCATCCTCTTGGTTTGCATCAACCAAAAGTACACGAGCGTTCTCGACCTCAGAACCAGAGGTTTTTAAATCAAATGACGACATATCTAACAAAGAAGATTTGCATTAAATGTCTCTTCCCGCTAGTGAAAAGTGAGCATTATACCTATTTTTTGGAAATAATGCTCCCAATTCACATGACCGGACCAGTGGAAAAAACACAATGGACATGCAACCTCCCCGCCATATCACGGAGCGTCTTCAACATATCCGTAGCGGAGACAACGGACCATTCTCAACGGCTGGACTCATAAAAACAATCATCTGGTCTATATGTTATTTCTTCTTTTATTTTGGGCAGCAGGTTGCTGAGCTTCTCGCACCTATTTTCCTGATTCTCGGAATTGGTTGGTATTTATTACCTCATATCGTAAGTGCCATTACCACAAGTGCTGCAAGTGCTGATCCACAAGCTAAAGACATTATGAATCATGTTGCCGGAACTCTTCCAACGCATTTACAAATCGCTGGACATTACGTCACAGCAACATCGCTGATTTTTGACGGGTTTCTACTGATGGCTCTCGCAGCAATCGGTGCTACTCTTTCCGCACTAACCGCTCGTCAAATGTAATAATGTTTTAGGAGAAGTTAAGAAACTAAGGCTCGACCAAAAATCTGTCACTTCTCCCCCCTGTTGCCAATGCCATGCAGCCAGCGCAGCACCGCTTACAAGCATGGCACTCGCTCCCCAAGCTGCCAGCCAGCCTGCAACATTTCCATTATTTCCAGATTTTTGGAATAAATAGCCTGTTTTTTTTATATTCTCATTCTGAAACAAATTAATATAATTTGGCTTCGCTCCCCCCTCAGTTACAGAGGCATGTTTTTTCAAAAGCGTTTGTGGCGCAATAACATTAGCCTCCAATCCCTCTGGCAAAGACCAACTCTCTTTACAATTTGCACATCGTAGACGATGGGCTTGTTCTATGACATTTTGGGGAACTTCAAATACGGCGTGGCAATGAGGACATTCTAAACGCATGAAATTATCTTTCGGATCATTATCAGAAATAATCATAAGCTAATCTGGACACCTGCCAGACCTTAAAATATTATTATTAACAGACGATTAATGGCGCCCTATTTGTGATGTTCTTCTAATGATTTCCCTCCATGATGTTTCCATGAAACCCCCGGGGGTAGGGAAACCTGTCCTACACGGCTTAACATTGCATATTCCGCAAGGAGAGTTTCGTTGGCTCCTTGGGCCTTCAGGCGCAGGGAAATCAAGCTTTTTAAAACTTTTGACCTTAGGAGCCAAACCCTTTTCTGGCCATATGGAAGTCCTTGGGGTCCCCGTAAGTAGAGCCAACAGAAGCACACTTAGAGATTTGCGCCGCCGCATCGGCTTTGTCCCTCAAGATTATCGCCTCATAAGTGAATGGTCTGTTTACGACAACATTGCTTTACCACTCCGACTCAAAAACCATAGTGAGCGCAGCATTCGTAAAGAAGTCTTTAATGTTCTTGAGTGGCTCGATGTCGCTACGCATACTTATTCACTTCCCACCACTCTTTCCGGTGGAGAACAACAGCGTGTTGCCATTGCGCGTGCTTTGATTAATCGACCCGAGATCCTTCTTGCCGACGAGCCCACAAATGCTCTTGAAGCAGATCAAGCACGGCATTTACTAACAACGTTCCAAGAACTTATTGACCTTGGCACAACCGTTATCGTCGCAACCCATAACGAATTTTTGGTTCAGGAAGCCCCGCCGGCTCAAGCCATTATGCTTCGAGACGGAACACTAGATCGGCAGACCGTTTTATGAGTAGGCGTATTTCCCCCGGATTACGATCGGGTAGTTTACCCATTCTTGCTGCTTTAATGACAATGCTGGGTGGGTTTGCTCTTGCAGGTCTGACGGGCGTACAAACACTTGCATCAGAATGGTTAAAAGCAGCTCAAAGTGCTGCTACAATTGAAATTCCTAGCGATATTCCTAATTTCTCTGCTCGGAAGACCAAACTCCTTCTATCATTCCAAAATGATCCCAATGTTCTGAAAGTTGATGAGCTGAGTTCTGAACAAACTCAAGACCTCCTAGCACCATGGCTGGGCAAATCTGAAAACGATAAAAAACCCCTTTTTGGACTTACCCTCCCTAAGGTTATTATCGTCAGTCACAAGCCGACGGCTCATTTAGAAGGCATATTAAATGAGCTGATCCCTGAAGCCACGTTGCAAGAAGATATGCAGTGGGGAGATCGATTAAACCAACTGGGAAATAGCCTTGTCGTCTGTGCATGGTTCACCGTTTTGCTAATCATGATTGTAGCTGTGTTATCTATTGGCATCACCGTGCGTCGATCTGTTGCTTCCCAAAAACGTGCAACAGAAATAGTCCATTCGCTTGGCGTGGCAGACTTTACTATTTCCAGTCATATTGCTGGGCATACTGCTATCTTATGCTTCCTCGGAAGCCTCACCGGCCTCATCTTCTTGGCTCCCATAACCATTTACATGGCCGAAATTCTTGCACCATTTAGCCAACAGGCTATTATACTTCACAATTTCCCACTGTCCTTCAGTGAATGGAAAAACGCCTTAACTTTTCTCCCTTCTATTCTTGTCAAAGAACTTGTTTTTTTACCGATTATCGCCACTCTTTTAGGCTGGATCACTGCGCAAGGTGTCGTTTTATCATGGCTTCGCCGACTACCTTGAAAAAAGGGATATTGAGTATCCTGTTTTTACTGGGCCTTCTATGGACAGGCGGTTTCGTGTGGTTTGTCGATGATGCAAAACACCCCTCTCCCGTTGCCTCTGTCTGTGATGGCATCGTGGCCCTAACAGGTGGGCAATCTCGTATTGATACATCAATCACACTTTTAAAGGGAGGTTATGGGCAACTGCTTCTCATTTCAGGTGTGAGCCGACATGTGACATTAGAACAGTTAACACAGGCACAACAGCAGGTCGTTTCTGATAATCTGGCGTCACGTATTACACTCGGCCATCGCGCCACAAGTACAATAGGCAATGCAAACGAAGCTGCTGAATGGGCCTATTCTCATCACCTCACAAGCTTACTTGTTGTCACAGCAGGATATCATATGAGACGCGCTATGATTGAGTTACACAGAACAATGCCTGATATTCATTTGGTTCCTTATGTTGTAATACCTCCCGCACTTAACAATTCTTTCTCTCGCCACACCCTGTTGCTCATGCTCAAAGAGTATTTGAAATTTCTTAGAGCGGAACTTGGCAGTGTAACGGGGCTGCCAGATGGACGGCAGGGCTTACTTTCCTCCTAAACATAACTTACTTATCTCCCTCACTTTGCTATTCTTCCGGTGCCATTCCATCATGACCAGTTTATTCCGTGGCTTATGTTTCAACCTTTATTTGTTAATTCTTACCCTTACCATGGGACTAGGGGCTCTCCCCATTCGTCTATTAAAGAATAAAAGATGGGCTTTATCATACGCCAAACTCTGGTCGAAGGCCGTGTTATATGGTTTCCAGCGCATTTGTTCGGTGCAAATTGAGGTACTTGGACAAGAAAATATTCCTAAAGGCCCTGTCATTATTGCCTCTCAGCATCAGTCTTTTTTTGATGGTTTTGTCTGGATGAACCTTGTTCCGCTTCCAGCATATATTATTAAAAAAGAGCTTACAAAAATTCCTCTTGTAGGACCTATGCTTATTCTGTCAGGCATGATCCCTGTGGAACGGAGTGCCGGCTCAAAAGCTTTACGTGACATGATTAAAACCACAACCGAAGCGCATGCACAAAACCGACAAATCATTATTTTTCCCGAAGGGACGCGAACTCTTCCTGGGGAACGTCATCCTGTTCAACCAGGAATTATTGCACTAGCCCGTCAATCCAATGTGCCTATTATTCCTGTGGCCACAAATTCTGGAATATTTTGGGAGCGCAATCCTTGGCGTAAACATTCTGGTATTCTAAAAGTCGTGATCGGTAGCCCCCTATCATCCACAACCAGCCGCCAAGGCTTTATCAATAATCTGGAAAAGAACTGGGAAACATTGTGTAAGTCCCACAATCTTCCATTTTATGTTGTGGATAAGTCTGTGGAATGACTTTTAAACTCTTGACTATGCTCGTCATGCAAAAAAGAACTCTTATCATCTCTTCATATTACTTTAATAGAAAGGCTCTATTTTAAAATAAATGTTTTTGTTGATTTTCTGCGAATTTTAACAAATTATTTTGTTCCACACCTTCCTAAGATGACTGCCTTTAGTCATACTTTGATAAAATATTCTTCCTTTGATTACTTTTTTAGTGATTGGGGATAATATTCATCATCTTTACATTAGAGTTGCTTGAGTTTTGAAGAAAATAACCTCTCTCTTTGCCAAAACCATTACTCAACATAGAAAAAAACTGCGTCTTTTTTCTATATGTCTTGTTGCTCTTCTCGGTATTGATACAGCCGCATGGCTTCTAACAACATCACACTTAAAAAAAGAAACCATTCACTTCCTTAACAATATAGATTCTGACGGATATAATGTTTCATTCTCTCATATAAATGCCAAAGGCTGGCCATTCGGAGCATGGGTCGAACTCACAGCCCCACACATCAAACACATACATTCACCTAATATTCCCTTGGATATTGGCTGGCAGGGCGACACTGTTCAAATTGGTGGGGCATGGCCAAGCCTGATTACCAGCACATTACATATCCACTTTAATAAACGACACGCTTTACGGTTTATCTCAGGCGACAATCAGCTCACTCTTGTTCTGGATACTCTCAATTTAAAATATTCCCGCGCAAATACAGATATTTTATTTAATATACATTCATTGGAAGGTTCTTTTTATAGCCCTTCTCTTGAGCAACGGTTTTTGTCTCATCACCTCTTCGGACGAATAATCATCCCGTATAATGTAAAGCCCGGCCAAACTCGTGTAGGGGCCAACCTATATGCCTCCAACACACTGCTTCCTATTATAAATAAAACCTCTGTAGAGCTGGAAAACACTCACCTATCTATCGCCCTTAGTGCATCAAATATTGATGCGCCACTCTTTAATCCAGATGCTTTTAAACGCCTCTTTATTCAAGATTTTTCAACATCCTTTGCTAACCTCCCCAGTTCCGCACGGATCAAAACTGCCGGGGTGCTAAGTTATCCCCAATGTAATGGCTCGCTTTTTGTTACCTTACTAAACTGGCAGGCTATGGCTCACAAAGCGTTAACTCTTCCTGTCTTGCAAAGCTCAATAAGCCCAGACCTACAAAGTATCATTCAAAAAATGCTTCATACTCAACCATCATACTCTATATCCAATGCTCCTTTAACGGTTGAAATACCTTTGCAAAATCACTCTTTCCCCCCTGAAATTATAAATCTTTTCCGTTTAATATCTTCAAAAAAAATTGACGTCTTATATCAACCTGAGTAGAGAGTAATCAGTTAAATTTGATATTTATCAAATGACTGTGATGAACATGGGTGCTCCCATTCATCATTTAAATCCCTCAATATGAAGGTATATTTTCATATATCTTCTTTTCTTCAAACCTAAACGGCCTGAACGCAGAACGCAGGAACTTAATTGTTGCCCTTCTCGCTGCGCTCCGTCGTTAAAGCAGAAGGCGCTCCATAATGTTTGGCCTGACGGCTTTATTTCTCGCGCGTTTTCAATTCGCCTTTACAGTCGGATTCCATATTGTGTTTCCGGCGTTTTCGATTGGACTAGCCGCTTATCTTGCAGTTCTTGAAGGGTTATGGCTCAAAACTGGCCGTAGCGCTTACCTAGATCTGTTTAAATATTGGTTAAAAATCTTCTCTATCGTGTTTGGTATGGGAGTGGTTTCTGGCCTTGTGATGTCCTACGAGTTTGGAACCAACTGGTCCCAATTCTCCCAAAAGGCAGGGCCAATCCTTGGGCCCATGCTCGCTTATGAAGTGATGACAGCCTTCTTCTTGGAAGCTGGTTTCTTAGGCGTCATGATGTTTGGCTTAAACCGTGTTGGTAAGGGCCTACATTTTGCATCAACATGCTTGGTCTCCATCGGAACACTCATTTCCATGACGTGGATCCTTGCCTCCAACTCTTGGATGCAAACGCCACGCGGTTACATCATCGATAAAGCAACAGGCCGCTTCCTTCCGGGGGATTGGCTGCAGATTATCTTTAACCCATCCTTCCCATATCGTTTGGTTCATATGGGCCTTGCAGCATTCCTATCGGTTGCGTTTGTCGTTGCAGGCGTTGCGAGCTGGCACTTCTTAAAAGCGCGCCGGGAAGGTCGTCAGGCGTCTGAACAAGTGCGTCTGATGTTTTCCATGGCAATGTGGATGGCAGCGATTGTATCCCCTATTCAGTTCATAGCGGGAGACACTCAAGGACTAAACACCCTTGAATATCAACCAGCCAAAGTTGCCGCTATGGAAGGCGACTGGGAATCTGAAGGCCGCGCACCTGAGATCCTGTTTGGTATTCCTGATATGGAACACGAAACAACTCATTACAAAGTGCAGATCCCTTTCCTTGGCTCCCTCATTCTTACTCATAGTCTTGATGGTAAGGTTCCTGGCCTCAAAGACTACCCGAAAGATATTCGCCCTTATTCACCACTCCTGTTCTTCTCTTTCCGTATCATGGTGGCCTTAGGCTGCTTGATGATTTTGGTTGGACTGTGGTCTCTATGGCTTCGGTGGAGAGGTCATCTCTACACGAATACTCTTCTGCAACGCCTTCTTATCCTCATGGCACCTTCTGGTTTCGTTGCATTGCTTTGCGGATGGACGACAACAGAAGTTGGACGACAACCCTATACCGTTTATGGGCTACTCAAAACGGCAGATAGTGTTTCTCCTATTTCTCTTCCCAATCTCGAAACATCCATGACTGCGTTTGTTATCGTCTATTTCATCATCTTTACGGCTGGAATAGTCGTGCTCCTACGTAGCTTTGCCCAAGAACCTCATAGCAATGAAGAGGGCCCTTCTGAGCATGAACCTCAGATGGCAGCGGGAACAACGCAAATTTCTCATCATCCACATCATTGGGCGGAGTAAGAAATCATGATGGAAACCGCTTCTTCTTGGCTTCCTGTTGTCTGGGCAGTTCTCGCTGCAACGGCAATATTTATCTATGTTATTCTTGATGGCTTTGATCTGGGAATAGGCATACTCTTTCTAAAAGAACGCGATCATGAAAATCGCAGTGTCATGATGAACACAATCGCTCCGGTTTGGGACGGGAACGAAACGTGGATGATCTTTGGAGGAGCCGCATTATATGGTGTCTTTCCTGTTGCTTATGGCACCATCTTACCCGCGCTATACTTACCCCTGCTCTTCATGATGCTTGCGCTTATTCTGCGCGGCGTTTCTTTCGAGTTCCGTTTTAAAATGACCTCTCCCTTTGGCCGTTTCTTCTGGGATACAGCTTTTTGTGGAGGTTCTTTTGTCGCCGCCTTCATGCAAGGCATTATCCTTGGCACTCTTATCCAAGGTATTCCCATCAAGAATGAAAATAATACTTTTACATTTATTGGCACATCACTGGATTGGTTGACACCTTTTGCACTCTTCTGTGGGCTAGCGGTCGCTATTGGCTACAGCTTACTCGGTGCTACATGGCTCATCATGCGATGTGAAGGGGCATTGCAAGAGACAATGCGTCGAGCTGCTTATGGTTTAGGGGCGCTGACACTGCTTGCTATTGCGATTATTTCAGTATGGACACCTCAGCTTCATGCAACATATATGCAGCGTTGGTTTGAATGGCCACAGATTGCACTCGTTGCTCCTGTTCCTGTAGCTGTGGTTATCGTTTCACTTACCCTCTTCTTAGGCCTACGCAACAAAAACTCTGAAATCCTTCCTTTTGTTGCAACGCTTTTGCTTTTCTTCCTGTGCTTTTCAGGATTAGGCATCAATATCTGGCCCTACATCGTACCACCTAGCATTACGATTTGGATGGCCTCCTCTCCTCCTGCCAGCCAAGCCTTCCTGCTTTGCGGTGCTATGTTCTTACTACCCGCGATTTCTGCTTATAACATTTATTCCTATTATGTTTTCCGAGGAAAAGTGACAGCAGACCATCACTATCATTGATTTTTGGGAGTTCATGTCATGCGTATTGAATATGGCAAACTCAGCCAAAAAACAGGCCCTCTCTCTTGGATGAACCGACTGGGATGGTTTGTCCTTCTCTGGCTTGGTGGGGTCTCTGTTGTTGGGATCGGTGCTGAACTCTTGAAAGTTATTATTTTTGGTAAACACACCTGAAATACAAAAACCCCCGTCAATGCTTTGACGGGGGTTTTTGTTTAAAAAACATCTTTTTCACGTCTTAACTGAGCAAATATATCAACATTAAGAGCGCGCAAGAAAGGATTTGTCCGCCTTTCCTCGCCTAATGTAACAGGTAATGTTGGCTTCCTTTCTGATAATAATTTTTCAACCTCTTCTGAACGTCGTTTTAAATCCAAATTATCCGGGTCCACAGACCGGGCGAATTTTATATTCGAACGAGTATATTCATGCCCAGCGCAGACTAACGTTTCATCTGGCAAATCATCATATCGATGAAGGCTTCTAAAAAGCTCCTCTGCACTCCCTTCAAGTAACCGTCCACACCCTGCACTAAACAAAACATCACCAGAAAATAGTGCCGGAACATCCCTAATCACAAAAGAAATATGACCAACCGCGTGCCCTGGTGTCAAAAGAACATCAACCTGATGTTTGCCCAATAAAAAACTCTCTCCATCACCTAACGAACGATCCAAAGGCGGTAGTAAATCTAAATTCTTTTCTGGACCAAAAATTTTTGCCCCATATCGTTCTTTCAGTTTTTCAGCTCCCATAGTATGGTCTGAATGATGATGGGTTAGTAAGATTAAATTAAGTTTTTCACCGCCAAGCACTTCCATGATAGGCTCAGCATCACCCGGATCAACAACAGCGCGTATTCCATCATCCGTTGTCAGTAACCATGCATAATTATCAGTCAAAACACGAACTGGTCTAATATCGATTGCCATATAATCCCTTCTTAATAATTGTGCGGAACGTTCATGCGAAAACATCTGATTTATAATCAGTTCAAAGATGCAGCGTCATTCTATGACAGTCCTCTTGGTCACCGCACCGCAAATCTCATCTTCTCTAACCTTACAACGTTACACCCCAAAATTGTATCAGAACATATTCTTGGAATCGGATATCCTGCCCCTTATTTAGCGTCCAATCCGAATTCTATTTGCGCTCGCATCAACCACGGACAAACCTATAGATCTACCCTTCGTGCGAGCAAAGAATGCTTGATCAGTAGCGAGTGTCTTCCTTTTGATGATTTATCAATCGATACCACCCTCGTGATCCATGGTCTGGAATTCAGCCACTCACCGGCTAATTTTTTACGCTCTATCTGGAAAATCATGAAAGATGACGGCGTACTCATCCTTGTGGTGCCCAATCGGCGCAGTGCTTGGGCGCATAACGATTCTACGCCCTTTGGCCATGGAACCCCTTTTAGCCGCCAACAGTTAAATAACTTACTCAAACAATGTTTCTTTAGAACAGAAATATATCATAAAGCGCTTATTCTTCCGCCTTCTATCCTTTCAAAAGTTTCGGGAACTTTTGCTGAAAAACTAAACCAATTTGCAGTCTACCCCTGCGCTGGTGTACACATTGTCCTCGCGCACAAAAATATTCATGCAGGCATTCCTGCGTTAAAAGAGGAAAAAAACTTCTCCATTTCACGTCAATTAATTAAATTCGCCTGAAAAAGGCCTTCTTTGTAACAAATTATTGACGTTAATTTTCTGGGCTCTAAAAGTAGTTGTCATGTCATTAATTCAATCTTTTAAATTTGTTCTCTCTCCTCCTCACCGTGCAGCACTTCCTTTCATTGCTGCGGGAACGGCCATTGGTTTTTTAGGGAGAATTACCCCTTGGCGTTTAACGCGCCTCATCGGGAAAGCCGGTTTCGCTTTCAGTGCATTTTCATTTTATTTTTTCCGTGACCCAAAGCGTTACTCCCCTCAAGAAGCGGACCTTGTTTTGGCTTCTGCTGATGGTCGCGTAACATCTATCGCACTGGTTCCCCCACCTCATTCTTTGGAAATGGGAACAACACCCGTATGGCGTGTTTCAACATTTCTTTCTGTTTTAGATGTCCATATCAATCGTATACCTGCAGCTGGGCAAGTTACAAAAATTGTTTACCACACTGGTAAATTTTTGAACGCAAGCCTTGATAAAGCTTCAGAACATAATGAACGTAATGAAGTCCGCCTCACTCTTCCAGATGGCCGGAACATTGGGGTTGTTCAAATTGCAGGCCTCATTGCCCGTCGTATTCTATGTTTTGTGAAGGAAGATGACCGCTTAGAAGCAGGTGAGCGTTTTGGGTTGATACGCTTTGGCTCCAGAACAGATGTTTACCTTCCACCGGGCGTGGAACCTCTGGTTACCGAAGGTCAAACCATGATCGCTGGCGAAACTATTCTCGCAAAACTCTGAACCTATCATGACACATCCCGACAGTACCGGTCTTCTTCGCTCCGGGAAACGGCGCAAAATAAGACGTAGATTACGTAAAATAGGACGCTCTCCTCGCACACGTGTGCGAGGGCCTTCTTTTAATCGCCTTATCCCCAATATCCTGACCATGCTTGGCTTATGCTCTGGGCTCAGCAGTATGCGTTTTGCATTAAATCATTATTTTGCACATGCTGCTGTCGCACTCGTTATTGCCGCGTGTATTGATGGTTTAGATGGACGCATTGCACGGATGTTAAAAGGCACCTCCCGTTTTGGAGCCGAATTCGACAGTCTGTCAGACTTTGTTTGTTTTGGAGTTGTCCCTCCGTTTATCCTGCTTCTTTGGTGCTTACAAAATGCGGGGCGTTACGCCTTTATTCCATGCATCATGTTTACCGTTTGTATGGCCTTGCGGTTAGCCCGTTTTAACGCAAGCCTTGATGATGATACCAAACCTGATTATTCAGCCAATTTTTTTACTGGGGTTCCAGCACCAGCGGGAGCGGGTATCGTTCTTTTCCCAGTTTTTTTAGGCTTGGAAGCGAAACGTCTTCATATAAGCGCTTTATCAAATTTTGCTCATTCACCCTTTCTCGCCAGTACATGTCTGATTTTAACAGCGTTTTTACTGGTTTCTACCTTCCCCGTTTGGTCTTTTAAAAATTTCAAAGTCCCCTCTCGGTTTGTTCTGCCTCTTATGCTGGGGATTTGCTTCTTTACTGCTGTCCTTGTTGCTGACCCATGGGGAGCCTTAGCCGCAGCAAGCCTTTTTTACCTAGTACTTTTACCTTTCTCTCGCCTCTCCTACCATCGTTTAAAAAGAGCGGCTGAAGAAATGTCAGAGGCCGTTGAAGAAACTGCCTAGTTACAAAAAAGCCGCTGAAAAATATCAGCGGCTTTTTTATATATAAATTTTATTCAAAAATTATTCTGTTACATCCCATAGCCATGCAGCCCCACGAACTCCAGAACTGTCGCCATGCTTATTTTTTACAATAGCGGTATTGCATACAGGTGTAATTACATTACGGCTTAAGAGAGGTGGTACGCGTTTATAAAGTGTCTCTAAGTTGGACACTCCACCGCCCAAAACAATCACATCCGGATCTAAGAAGTTAATAACCAAAGAGCATGCACGTGCAAAACGCTCTACATATCGATTCAAGGCATCAATCGCAGCCTGATCTCCATTAGCAGCCGCTTCTTCAATTCCTGCGGTGTTACGGTTCCCTGCCCCTTTCCAATCTTCAGCCAAAGCAGGCCCACACAAATAGCGTTCCATACAGCCAGAATTACCACAGAAGCACTTACGCGGTTCTCCATCTCCTGGAATCATCCATGGCAATGGAATATGCCCCCATTCGCCAGCAACATGGTGCCTTCCTTCCATAACACGGCCATTATTAACAATCCCGGCGCCCATGCCCGTTCCGATAATAACACCAAAAACAGTGGTCGCTCCTTTCCCGGCACCATCCGCCGCTTCAGAAAGAGCAAAGCAATTTGCATCATTTTCAATACGAACGGGGCGAGACATGGCTGATTCCAAGTCACGTCCGAAAGGATTGTTATTTAACCATGTCGCATTGGCATTTTTAATTAGGCCAGTCTCTGGAGAAATCGAGCCCGGAATACCAATCCCCAATGTAGACGTTTTTTGTCCGGCAGAAACTCTATGGCTAGAGACAGAACCCAAACGTTGATCAATCTGCGTTACAAAATCACGAACTGCTTTTACAGCTTCGTCATACACTCCCGGATTAGGAATTCGTTCTCTTAGAACCAATTCACCTACACGATTAAGTGCTGCAATCTCGATCTTTGTGCCGCCGAGATCAATACCAAGCCGATAGTCAGCCATTTCATATCCTGTGTATTCGACGATACCCCCAAAGGAGCATCCCTAAAAAAGATAGTGCACTGTATGCGACCGTAAACTTGCGACGGGAAGCCCCCTTCCCGATAAGTTGTAAATTATCAATAACTTCGTTCAGAAACCATCGCTCAAAAATGGCTAATTCTCTAAGAAAAATTAATTCTCTATAATATTCCTTAATCCATTAAGAATTTCGTGAGGTGATGGTGGACACCCGGGAATCATTCTTTTCACCGCTGTCAATTTATCAAGACCACCCAATGTCGCGTAAGAATTCCCAAATATTCCACCATCAATCGCGCACTGACCAACCGCAATCAAGCTTTTGCCTTGTGGCATCGTATTCCACACACGCTCCAACATATTTACACAAGAGCGGCTCATGGCTCCCGTTACTAATAACCAATCCGCTTCCACAGGATCCGTAACCTTTTTAAAGCCGTATTTTTCAAGAGCAAAAGCACTCCCCGCTAACGTCTCTACTTCCATATGGCAGCCTTCACACCCTCCCGTTTCCAACACATATACATGAACCGTTTTTTGAGGGATTTTCCCTTTTTCCTCACGTACGGATCGCCAACGAGAGGCGTCAAGAAAAGCGTGTAATATACTGACCGCTCCAGAATGTTTTAAAATACTCACATCGCTATTCCCGCAGGAGACAGAGCAAAAGACTGAAGAGCCACAGAAAGCTGTTCAGGCGCCATACCACCTAAAACATTGGGTAAGACAGATAAAACAGACACAGAAGGATCCCGTGCTTGAAGGGCTCTAATCTTACCATCCTTTAAACGCAACCAATACCATATATCACCACGAGCCCCTTCTGCTGCACCAATTCCCTCATCCGTTGCTCTCGAAACTGGCTCATCATCTTGTGTGCCAAAATTCCCTAAAATACGCTGGAGAACAGTTAAAGAATCCCTTATTTCCAACACTCTCAAATTATCCCGTGCCGCCGCATCCCCTTGGCTTGAGCCCGTTGAACGTAATGCCTCTAAACGCATCCCAGCCTCTCGCCGACGCACATCCAAATGACGCCCACTGGCACGACCGACCAAACCGCCAATGGCAAACTTTGTTGCGAGTTCTGGCCGTAAAACCGCAATCCCCTTCAGACGGGAAGCAAATACAGACTGTAGTTCCAAAAGTGCCGATAACCGTGGCTCCAGAACAGCTATGACAGCTTGTGCTAACGGGATAATCTCTACACCTTCCCGCACACCGTCACACGTCACAATATCAGTTAAACGCCGTGACCCGAGCAGTTCATAACACACACGAGCTATCCCTTCACGCGCATGGTCACAATGCGTAGCCAACAAGCCTGCATCCACTGAACGAGCAGTCCGTGCCAAGTCAAATAAATGAACAGAAATGCGCTCAATCTCAAGTAAGATCATCCAGGCATCACGAATATCAGAGCTAATCTCTCGTCCTTGTGCCTGAGCCAGAGCACGACAAAAGGCTAATGAATGAGCAACAAACCCACCTGCCGTCATTCTTGATATAAAGGACAACGCTTTCTCTGGAGATTGACCGACAGCACGAGACAACACACCACGATGCGCTAATCCTGCTTTCATTGTTAGGGTCTGCGCCTTCCCTCTTAATAGATGATAGGAAAGCTCTAACGGCCCCGACAAGCCACTTTCTTCAGGCTTCAACCGCTCGCCTGCTGGAGACGGAAAAGGCTGGCTCCCTCCAACATTGGGAGTTGTAGATAACGGCCATGTCTCTTCCCACGCTCCTTCATCTAAGGCAGGGTACCCATCACTTTGGGCATTCATTGCTTCCACACCCCAAAGGTCAAAAGCAACCTTTTCCCCCCAATCCGCTCCAGCAAACCTTGATGAAGGTGCTAAATACCGCCGATCTTCTATAGGTGTGCTCGCTAAAAGTGGGCGGTCACGCTCCAATAAAAGAATATAAACCCGCGTTTCATCTGCCCAGCATGAAAGTAGTGGCAAGGTTGACCCCGCTGACACGAGCATTGCCTGCCATTGCGCTGTATCTAATCCATAATGAGAGAGAGAAATTCTTTCTCCACTGCGGATAATATCTCCCATCTCTGTCATGGCGTCCAACCTGAGACAGGATGCCAAGCCAGCATAAGTGGCCCACACAAACCAACAATGAGCAACAGACTTTCAATCACGGGCACCCAGCCAAACTCTTTATAAGGCCCGGCAGGAAATAAACGGATCGACTTTATTTTCTTTAATTCTGGGATCAAACACATAACCATTAGAATTAACAAAAAAGAATTTAAAGAACGCCCAATGGCAATAAGCACACAGAATATTGGCCATGGAGCCATTCCCACTGCTATCATATCGTAATTTGTGACTTTTATACGTTGATCTAAAGCGGCTAATGCGAAAGAAACAAAGAGCAGTACGATTAAAGCCGCTCCTTCCCCTACACCTGCGGCAATAGCCCCGAGTGCCGTCAAAATAGGAAGAAAAGCTTTACGCCCTTGATGAGGCCCCCACACCGTCATCATCAACGTACCAAAGCCGGCTATTAAAATGAAAAAATGAACCCAAACATACGAGCTTAAACGCAGCATTAACAGTAGCGCAGCAAAACGTAACCCCGTGTCAAGCAACGTTGCTTCTACACCTGGAAAAGATGATGGCCCTAATCCAGCCATCATACATAACCCTACTGTTAACAACACCGATCCAATGGGGGATTGCTCAACAGATAAAAGAGATACACCTAAAATAGCAATAATCACGCCACCTAAGCGTAAGCGTGCCATATCCCATATCAACGTCGCTTGCTGAGCTTTGCGCCCCTCACGCCATGCCAGTAAAACAGTCCCTGCAGCACATAGAACGATGATCACAAAAGCTGAATGAACATTCATGGCCATCAAGACACAGCCTGTTACCAAGAAAGGCAAAATATATCCCACTCGATCTTGCTGAACATTCGGTAAAAGCAAAGGCATGGCCGCTACAATACACGAACAGCAAGCTGCCAAAGCGTCAGACCGCGGGAGTAACCAAGCTGCAATGAACGTGATGATGGCGCCTGCAATTGCAAATGTTAAACTACTCGCTTTTTGGCGGCTTTGTGGTGTAATTAACAGCAATAATGCCGCAAGCAATGGCCAGACAGTTACAGCGAACAATGTAATAATAGGAGCAAATGGATGCATTTACATTTCCTCCACACGTCGCCACGCTAACCGCGGGAGAAGCGTTACTCCCAAGATTGCCAGCACACCCCATAAGACGACAGAGACTGTAAAAAGAGCCCAAGAATGTAAAACACAAGCCATAACAATTAGCCCATCAGCCGACATTAATAGGCTTGTAAACTGCACGAGGCTCGGCCCAAAAGCGGCACCACACAAACCAATTAACACAAGCCCCGAAGCCAGCACAGGTGCCAAGCCCAAGCTTGCTCCGGCCACACCAAGTGCAAGCAATAACAACAGAGCTCCAATCACAGGAAGAGCAGCCCCTTTATCTGGTGCATGAGGAGCAAACCGTTTCAACCAAGCCCAAGCCGCAATATTAAAGCTGATTAGTGCAAGCGATGTCACTAATGCAAATAAGCCATTGCATAATGTTGCTCCTGTAAAAGCAGCCATTACGCCATACAAAGGTAAGCCACGCCCATCACGCCCCAGACCGGCTAAAGCTAACAGCAATAATATCCCAAAGCCAACGATCACGCCGCATACCTTCCGGCTAAAGCCAGCACGAGAGCAACACCTGAGAACAAAGCTGTTAAACGCTCACTGCGCTCCTGCCCCGAAATCTTTAAAACCGTTACAAACATCAACATCAGAGCAACACGCCCTAAAAAGCCTGCGGCTCCTTCAAGCCACCCTCTCCAATCAGCACTTACCGTTCCAATTGAAATGGGTAACGCCAGATCGGATAAGAAAAAGATCCACGCACAATTTAACACATCAACAGTCGCGTATAGCATTCTTCGTTGATGACGAACGTTAATCTCAGACAACCGTTTCCTAAGGTCGTTCTCTCGCAGAGGAGGACAACAAATGCCCAAAGCCAATGCACAGGCGCCTAATGCACCCTCCAGCCCTGGAGATGGCTCAATGTGCAGCACTTGACTTAAGCCCGCTAATCCATTGGCTTCAGGTGCAGCCAGTGCGATTAAAGCCTCAACTAAACACAATACCAAAATAGCAGGGATAGAACGCCGTATTTCCTCTGGCACATTTGTTCTTCCAAGAAGGAAACGAGCAGACAAGAGCAAGAGGCCAATTAATAACGGGTCTGCCAAATTGGCAAAATATACTGAAACAATAATACTCGGCAGCACTGCGATAACAACAAGAGCAATCGCTATACAAAAAGCAGTCTGAGGTTCAATAGCCTCAGAATACAACGTCCGCCAGAAAGACTTCATGTCTTGAAAAGAAATGACCGCTCCAGAAACGGCCTCGCCATTCAACCATCGGGGGAAACGCGTCAGTATCCAAACCATAAAAGGGGTTATCAACAAGCAGAAAGCGATTTGAATGACTTCCTGCAGAAAGCCCCAAAGGAAGCCCAACATCATGATGCAAATCCAAGAACAGCCAATACGATGGCCAAAAGGAACAACCATATCCCAACGGCCATACGCCGCATATCAGGAAGTTCACCTTTCCATAATAAAGAAAGAGCGCTTAAACGCTTCCGATTTTCGACAATCAATCGCCTTATGAGCCATGGGAAATTCGGGATCTTCTCAAATATCACGTCATAATATTGAAATTTATTTAGCGTCGGCAAAAACGATATCAGCGCTTTTTCCAACCCTTTTTCATAACGCCAAGTTTTTACTAAAAACAACCAAACGACAAACAGCACCAAAATTAATGCAGGTATTTTTAAATATGACCCGTCCCCTGCCTCCAAAGACCAAAACGGCCAAACCCAAGCCCCACCAATAAAATGGATGACAGGACTGCATACTCCCCACACAACCATCGGCAGAAGCACAGTAGCACTTCCTACGGCCAGCACCTCCAATAAAGGCTTTTGCCGAGACACAACCTGGCTTTGACGGAACCCCAGCTTCGCGATATCCAAGATAGAGAAAAGACCAAAAATCAGAGCTGACAAAACGCCTAATACGCTCCACTCGGACGCCCCAACTGCAAGCCCTAATGCGCTATGAATTCCAAGCCAAAGAACAATAAACCCCGGTAATGGAGGGAAAGGATAGCGCAAAATGAGCAATCCTTGAAAACGATTCATAGCTGGTACAGATATAATTAACAGCACCAGATCCAAAAGTAATGCCTCGATGGCTCCTCGTGCGCTTGAAATAATCCCTTCGTGCTCAGCCGCAATCATCAAGATGATCAAGAACAAAGGCCTTATAACTCCAAAGTCTTTGGGAGGCGTTCTTTGCAAAAGATTTTTTCCAAGGACGAAAAAGACAAACCCCACCAGAATGCACGCACATAAAACCGGACTGATCACATTGGCGGCATGCCACATCATCGCGACAGATAAAATAACGGATAACGCCGGGAACAACGCACCCTGATTTTTTTGAAACTCACTCCAAAAAAGAACAGGGAACAACCCGACCCAAAGCAATGGTGTATGCGGGAATAAGGCATAAAAAAGCAGCGTGGGTAACGTCCACCATAAGGGACATATTGCGCGTTCTTGCGTTGCAAAAACACCCAATGCAACTGCACACACGGGCAAAGATGTTGATAAAACCACAACTAGGGCTGCCAATAATGCAACAGCACTATGACCAGCAGTATTACTTCTCTCTACTTTGAATGATGCCGGAATGGTTAACCCAGCCAGACATATCGAAACAGGATCTAAATAAAAGGAATGTGAGAGTATAAACAGAGTGCACGACCCATAATTAATTAAAGTTACTTATGGGCCGCAACACACTTCCCATACTAGATAACGGCCAGTGATACTTTACTACTTGGCGGCGGAAAAGCATTATCCAGAATTTTAAGGTCTTCTTCTGTCAAAGAAATGGCCTGACTTGCCACATTCGCCAACAAATGATCCGGCGTTCCTGCTTTAGGAATAGCAAGCACATTCTCTTGACGCATCACCCATGCCAGAGCGATCTGTGCAGGCTGGGCAGGTCCTAGATCCGTCTCATAACGTTGAGCTATTTCTTTAAGCACAGGGTTCTGGAGTAAATCCCCTCCCTGCCCCAAAGGAGAATAAGCCATCGTTACGGCAGAAGCTTTTTGATTATACGCTAGCAAATCAAACTCAGTGCCACGATGTTCCAGACTATAAAGAATTTGATTGACTTGGCATTCATCTGAAGCCGCTTTCAACTCTTCCATATCCGATACGTCAAAGTTGGAAACACCCCATCCTCTGATCATGCCATCTGCTTCAAGAGTTTTGAAAGCCCGTATCGTCTCTTCAAGAGGTGTAGTCCCTCTCCAATGAAGAAGATACATATCAAGCCAATCCGTATCCAAACGCTTAAGCGTCCGTCTACAAGACCTTAAAACACTATCATAAGATGCATTGGATGGAAGAACTTTACTCACCAAAAAAACATCATCCCGGATGTCAGAAATGGCTTCACCAACCAAACTTTCCGAGCGACCATCCCCGTACATTTCAGCAGTATCAATAACTCTTAAACCGACTTCTACCCCTAAGCGCAAGCTGTCTATTTCATCAGAACGACGAACAGAACTATCACCCATATTCCATGTTCCCATGCCGAGAGCTGGAACTGTTCTGCCGTTACGGAATGTGACGGTTTTCATATTATTTACTCCTGATTGGGAGAGACAAAGTAAAAGCACTCCCAAAACAATTTTTAGATCGTTTCATTATCCAGCTTTTTTCCAGCCATGCGCCTGCTGCTGCCAATATACAAGTGTATGACCCATAGATTTCAATAACTTCCAACGTTCCCGTGCACGTTGCACGCTATTAGAATTACGTCCATCAAATAAATCAAAAACCCTTGTGAATAACGAAAATTCACTCTCACCTGCTCCGTCAATACGGAACAAAAACTTTGCACCATTAGGAGCATCATTGTTGGCTGTTAACCATATCGGTTGAAACGGCGCATGCCCCATTTTCTCTGTTCCATGGGGCAGCCAAACAGGATCACGCACGTTCCACAACGCCTCATCTAGCTGCGCAACAGATGCTTCGTCAGGACAGCGGACAAGAGCCCGCTCTCCTGCATCAAGCGTTTTGCCTAGTAAAGCTGGTAAAGCTTCATCCAAAGGCGTTCGAGTTAAATGATAAAATCCAACATCCACCCTTAGGATTTTACCTCGTAAGACTGAATAAAACAATCCAGCAATCGAACACCGAAACCACTTGCTCCTTTTGGGCCAAGTGAAGACGCTTTGCTTCTCCATGCCGTGCCAGCAATATCAAGATGAGCCCAGTCTGTATCTCCAACAAAGCGCTTCAGAAATTCAGCCGCCAAAATGGCACCACCAGCACGGCCCCCAATATTTTTGACATCTGCAATGGGAGAATCAAGTTCACGATTATATGCCTCTCCCATTGGCATCCGCCAAACACCTTCACCCACCTGTTGACCAGCCTGAGTTATAGCCAAAGCCAGATTATCGTTATTGCTGAACAAACCAGCGTTTTCTTCGCCAAGGCTCACCACAATTGCTCCGGTCAACGTAGCCAAGTCTACCATCAATTTAGGCGCAAAACGGTCTTTCGTATAAGATAAAATATCAGCAAGAACCAATCGGCCTTCAGCATCAGTATTCAACACTTCGATCGTCTGACCACTATAGCTCTTTACAATATCTCCTGGACGCTGCGCACGGTCAGAAACCATGTTTTCAACCAAGCCGACCACTCCAATCGCATTAACGGCAGCCTTTCTACGGGCCAGAGCACTCATCAAACCGATAACGGTTGCAGCTCCCCCCATGTCCATTTTCATTTCATCCATACCAGCTGCAGGCTTAATTGAGATACCGCCGCTATCAAACGTGACACCCTTGCCGATAAAGGCCAAAGGTGCCTCTTCACCTCCGCCATTGTGGCGGACAATGACCGTCCGTGGACGATTAGCGCTCCCTTGAGCCACGCCCAACAAAGCGCCAAAACCAAGCTTGGTCATTTCCTCTTCGTCTAAAACCTCAACCTCTAGCCCCAGCTCTTTTAACGCTTCAATACGGGACGAAAAAGTTTCTGGGTTAAGAACGTTAGCAGGCTCACTCACCAAATCACGCGTTAGGAAAACACCGTGCGAAACCGCGTCCAGAGCCTTCCAACGATTCTGATGGTCATCGTTTTTTTGTAGGTTAGAAGCAACAATGACTGACTTAAGGCCTATTTCGGCTTCTTTTTTCTGAGTTTTATAAAGGTCAAAACTATAGCGCGCCAAACGAGCTCCCAAAGCAACTTCAGGCGCGAAAGAAGAAATATCTGCTGTTAATGCAATAAGACCTTCCTCAACGTGGTCAAAAGCTTTCGCGGCAATACCTCCTGCCTTCTCTAAAGCAACTGATGTTGCAGAAGCACTCCCTTTTTCGGCCGCCCCAACTAAAACTAACAAAGATAAAGAAGCATTCGGAGCAATCAGGGTAACTTTTTGCCCAGCTTCACCTTTGAAGTTTTTGAACTTTACGGCTCGGCCTAAAGCACCATCTGTCAGCTTATCCAACACGCTATAGGTCTCATCTTGCAAGAAAGATGACCCATGGCAGATTAATGCCACAGCCTGAAACTGCTCCTTCGAGAAATCAGGAAGTGCTTTAAAAGATATGTTAAGCATTCTATGCCTTTATAATGAAATCAGAAATCCTTCCCCTTGTTATCGGCAAGCTTCACGTCTGATACAAGACACCATCCAGTCATTTTGAAATTTTCTGCTCAGGAAAACGCCTCAACCCAGAACGCAACCTTAACCCTTAATAATAATTTAGTTTGTAAAGTGTGCTCATTGAGTAAAATCTTCGTTGCATAGACGATTTTTCTTTATTTTAGGCATAGCCAAACTTTCTCAATTCAGTAAGTTTAACGCATGATTTCTTCTGACTCTTCCCCCTCGACCGAAGACGACAATAATCTCCTTGCCTTAGCTTTTCGCTTAGCTGAAGAAGCTTCCCATATTATCAACGGCATTCGTCTTCGAGGATTTCGAACCGAAATCAAAAAAGATTTTTCGCCTGTAACAGAAGCCGATCGTGCTTCTGAAGCACATATTCTTTCTAATTTACGATTACACTACCCTTCTATTCCAGCTATTGGCGAGGAAGAGATGTCCGCTGGTATAAACATCCCGGCAGACGACACCTATTGGCTGATTGACCCTCTAGATGGAACACGAGGTTTTGCCTCCGGTGGAGAGGATTTTACCGTCAATATTGGTCTCATCCGCGGGGGGGAGCCTGTTCTTGGAGTTGTCGCTCTACCAGCATATGGGCTCATTTACTCTGGAGGGGTAAACTTAGGCGCCCATCGGTATGATGGAAAAGAGAATATCCCCATTCATACCGCCGTACCCTCTCCTGATGGCTTACGCGTACTCGCTTCGAGTCATCATAATAACAAAGAGCTTCTTGAACGCTGGTTATGTGGACGCAAGGTTCTCTCTGTTCAGCAAATTTCCTCTTCCGTAAAGTTTATGCGTGTTGCCGAAGGAGATGCTGATTTTTACCCTCGCTTCGGCCCAACCATGGAATGGGATACAGCTGCCCCACAAGCCATTTTAGAAGCGGCGGGCGGTGCTATTCTGGATCAACATGGAGAGCGTCTACGCTATGGCAAAGCAGATCGGTTAAACCCACCTTTTTACTGCACGGGCAGTAAATCATGAGGGTTACGGAGTATCTGACAGCCACTCCGGAAGGGATAGACAAAGCAGCCTTTCTCCTCAAAGAAGGCAAGCTTGTCTCTTTTGGAACAGAAACTGTTTATGGTTTAGGAGCACTCGCTTCATCTGACAAAGCCGTCGCTGGTATTTTTGCGGCTAAAGGGCGCCCACAATTCAACCCGCTCATTAGTCACTTCGCAACGGCAGAACAAGCACTTGTACATGCAAGCCTATCAGGAAAAATGAAAGAAACAGCATGGACATTAGCCGAAGCCTTCTGGCCGGGGCCTCTCACTCTTATTCTACCTCGTGCGGCTTGCTCTTCCATTTCAGACCTTGCTTCAGCCGGCCTCCCCACATTGGCACTGCGCGTTCCCAAAAGTGAGACCACTCTCACCCTTCTGCGCAAAGTAAACGCACCAATTGCCGCTCCTTCCGCTAACCGTTCTGGTGCTGTTAGCCCTTCCACTGCGGCACATGTCCTCGCCTCTTTAGATGGCCGCATTGATGCTGTGCTCGATTCTGGACCGTGTCTTGTGGGTGTAGAAAGCACTGTTCTTGACCTTACACAGGACATTCCAATTATTTTGCGCCCTGGTGGTATTACACTCGAAGCACTCACGTCTGTTTGCGGTATCGTACATCAAGCTCAAACTTTGCAAGAAGCACTTCCTTCCTCCCCTGGAATGCTGGCCTCTCACTATGCCCCCTCTTTGCCTGTACGGTTAAATGCGCATCACGTTGAAAAAGATGAAGCGCTCCTTGCATTTGGCCCCCCTGCTCCAAACGCCACTTTAGTCTGGAACCTCAGCGCAACAGAAAACCTCGAAGAAGCCGCATCCCGCTTATTTGCAGGCTTGCGTTTTTTAGATGCAGAAGGACAAAAATTAGGGCTAAAAAGAATCGCAGTTCAACCTATCCCTCCAAGAGGGCTAGGCGTCGCTATTCGTGATCGTCTTCACCGCGCAGCTGAACCACGCCCGCCGAAAAGCGTCTAAGTTCATTATGGCGAATAGTTTTGACCCAAAAGAACTCAAAATCCTATCGGATATTCTCGCGCTCGTCATTGAAGAGCCAAAAGAATCTGCTTCCAATATACTCGACACCCTCCGTCTGCGTGCGAAGCGCAACAGCATTACGGGAGGCACCTTAAAAAATATATTCATTCAACTTGCGAATGACCAAACACGACAAGACTTTAAACGCCAAAATGCCCAGCTCATCAGCCGTATTCACAAACTTGAACGGGAATTAGAGAGTAGTAAAAACACTCTGCGCTCTTTCCAGTCTGCTTTTCATCAATCGCAGCAGAAAAATTCCTCTTTGCAGAACGATCTTTTAGCCCAGCGCGTACAACGATCTTGGCGCTACGTAACCATCATTATTGGTTTTGCCGCCGGTCTGCTCATTGGTGTCGCATCCACAGAATTTTATCATACCCTTACAGATAAATCTCCTGTCGACCGCTCGGTTTATTTCCGCTAACACTCTGCCTTCATCCCGTCACAGGCTAAGGATAGATGAAGGGCATGGCCTCTTCTTCCGATAACACACGACGACATCGATTACCTTTACTCGATCGTTACGTTCTGCGGCAATTATTGATTGCCCTTCTGGCTCTAACGGGCGGTTCTGTCGCGTTAATCTGGCTAACGCAATCTTTGCATTTTATATCCATGATCGTGCAGCACGGCCTATCCTTAGGGGTTTTTATTCAACTCACCTCTCTGATGCTGCCATCTTTCGTTGCTGTTATCCTCCCTATCACAACTTTTCTTGTGGTTCTTTTTACATACCAGCGTATGTCAGGAGATCGAGAGTTAACAGTAATGCGTGCCGCCGGGCGTTCCCCTTTTGAACTCGCGCGACCGGGAATTATTTGCGCTCTTTTTTCAAGCCTGCTCTGTTACAGCCTTACCCTTTGGTTAGCGCCGGTGTCTTACCATGCCTTCCACCGTTACGAATTTCAGATTCGGAACCAAATGGCGGCTTTTCTTTTACAAGATGGAGTGTTCACAAAAACCTCCAGCAATATGACGATCTATGTTCGTTCACGAGAGGCCAATGGCTTGCTTCATGGTATTCTTGTCGAAGATGATCGGGATCCTCAGGCCCATACAACGGTTCTTGCTGAAGACGGAACACTTGTCGTCACATCGGATAATAAACCACGGGTTGTCTTATATAATGGTTCACGAGAACAGATTGACCGTCATACAGGCCGTTTAAACGTTTTAACGTTTGGTCGAAATACCATCGACCTATCATCATCAAGCCAAAATAATCATCAAGAGCGTGATGCTGCTGAAATGTCTTTAGGGGAACTCTTCAATCCCAATCCAAATGAAGTTTCAGCACGAGACCGAGGCAAATTTGCTGTTGAAGGCTGGCACCGTCTTACTTCCCCTTTAACGGTTATTTCTTTTGCAATGATTGGTCTGATTGCGGTGTTGCGAGGTGCTTTCTCACGCCATGGTAATATCACCCGCCCCATGACCGCTATTTTAACGGTTGTTGGCCTTCAGGCTCTTTCTCTCATGCTTCAAAATCTGGCGGGGCGAAACTTAGCGTTAGTTCCCCTTATCTGGATTGAAGCTGTCCTTCCTGGTATTATCTGCCTCTTTCTTCTCTTTTCTGAGCAGACTGGCAAGAAAAAACGATCCACCATTGGAAATCGCTCATGAAAAAATCTCCCAAACTCTATTGGAGCCAATTAAGAGCAATTCTCCATACTCTCCGCCCACAAGAAACAGAGGTGGGCTTTTCTACAACACTCGCCATTTATATTGCGCGTTATTTTACATTAAATAGCATCGCCATGATCCTTGCCCTCACTGGGCTTGTATCATTATTTGACTTTATCGACCTGCTACGCCGTGCCGCCACCAAGCCAAACGTTCCAGCCAGTCTGGTATTGGAAATTGCAGGGCTGCATATCCCATATTACATTATTTATGTTTTGCCTTTTGGTATCCTTCTGGGGGGAATTGTTTGTTTCTCTCGCCTCACGCGTTCTTCTGAACTCATCGTCGCACGCGCTGCTGGTATTTCGGCATGGCAGTTCCTCGCCAGCCCCCTCGCTTGCGCCATCTTTATCGGGCTGTTTACGACCACAGGCATTTCATATTTATCATCTAATATGTACAGAGAAGCAGAACTTCTCGACCAGACATATCTACGCACAGGCGGAGGACCACTTACCTTACAAGGTGGCGAGTTATGGCTGCGACAAGCGGATGAAAGCCTCACCGATCACGGTGTCGCGATTCTACATGCACAAAATGTACGCCTAACCAAAAAAACACTCGAGCTTTCCGGCGTCACGATTTTCCGCCTCGATGAACATGATCGTCTTATTTTACGAATCGAATCGCCTATCGGTGTTTTAGGAAAAAATCAGTGGATTTTTCAGAACTCTTCTCAACTTCGGCCTGATCATTTCCCTCAAAAAGTAGGCGATATTACACTTCCTTCAGACCTCACTGTCTCGCGTATTCAAGAAAGTTTTGCCTCTCCAGACACGCTTTCTGTATTTGCTTTACCTAGTTTTATTCATCTTTTAGAGCGATCTGGGTTTCCTTCTATTAGACATAGATTACATTTTCAGTCATTATTAGCTCTTCCCATTTTAGCTGGTACAATGGCATTAGTATCAGCGGGGTTCTCGATGCGTCCTGCACGACGCGGCGGGGTGGCTCGAATGTTGGGATCAGGGATTGCAGCAGGTTTTGCGCTTTTCACCGTCTCAAAAGTGGCTGAACAATTTGGTGAATCAGGTGCTTTGCCACCGGTTCTTGCAGCATGGGCGCCAACCGGTGCGGGGCTTTGTCTTGCGGTTGCGCTTCTTTTGCACATGGAGGATGGTTAATGTTGGTGCCCCGGTGGCTTCCTAAGCACACGCGTGGAAAAGGTTTTTCTCTCGCGGGTGTTGTTCTTGGAGGAACAGCTCTTGTTGCTCCAAACAATGCGTTTACGGCATCAATGCATCGGGATAATACCCATGTTATCGTTGTGGGGCGCCCAACATCGGAACGGGACCCGTTAACCTATCTGTCAGACACTGAAAGCTATGCCAAAAATGGTCTGATTACATGGTCAGGGAATGTCCGTGTTTGGCAAGGCGACCATGCGATCCGGGCGGATCAAATTACGTACGACCGTAATACCGGCATTCTTTCCGCCGATGGACACGTTGCCATCATAGAGCCTGATGGCAGCACGACCTATGCCAATCACATGGAATTTAGCCATGGAATGCGAGATGGAATAGGTAGCGCCATCTTTATGCGCATGGAAGATAATGCAAAGCTTGCCGGCACAGGAATACGCCGCACCAATGGTCTGATCAATGACCTATCACATGCTGTTTATACAGCGTGCCAAATTTGTGAACGCAACCCAGACGCGCCTCCATTCTGGCAGTTCCAAGCTTACAACGCCACACAAGACGTAGAGCACAAACGCGTTGAGTTTGATCATGCATGGTTGAAAATGATGGGAATTCCCGTCTTTTACTTCCCCTTCTTCTCCATGCCAGACCCCTCAATCAAACGCCAAAGTGGTTTCTTGATGCCTGGCATTGGCCCTCATGACCGTTACTTAGGCACATATGTTACAATCCCCTATTTCTGGGCTATCGATAAAACTCAAGATCTGACGGTCCGCGCCTTAATCGCAACGAAAACCGCTCCTGAACTTACTGCGGAATATCGTAAACGCTTTAATTTTGGCCAAGTAGATGTCACAGGCGGCGTTGCGTATGACACTCTCCATGAGAAAAGTACGGACACAAACGCTTTTGGTCTCCCGCAGTCGAATAAGGGAGAGCATGGTCTACAAGGCTTCCTGTTTGCCAAAAGTGATTTTGCACTCAATGAAAACTGGCATACAGGAACAAATATTAACGTTGCGTCCTCAGCCAACTACATGCGTGATTACCGTATCTCCGGTTATGGTCAAGAAACGCTCCAATCCAATATCTTCCTAGAAGGTTATGGCGTTGGTTCTTATGCTCGTTTTGATGCTGATGCATATCAGGGGCTCAACCAAGGCACGATCAAAAACTCTGATCTTCCTTGGGCTCTGCCACGCTTTACCTACACGTTCCAAGGTCAGCCTGATGCTCTGGGAGGTCGCTTTAGCCTACAGACGACAGACTTTAACCTCTACCGCCCCAACGGCGTGTCAGATCAGCGCGGTCAGGTACAGATGCAATGGGATCGCCCCTTTAGCAACAAGCTTGGGCAGCAATGGTTGTTAACGGCTCGTCTCAATTCTAATATTTACAACGCATCTTCTCTTGAATCTCAGCCTACATATTATACGGTTCATAGACGCTTTACGGGGCAGGTATTGCCAACTATTGCTTTGAAAATGAACTGGCCGTTCCTACGAAGTTTTGCAAAAGGGCACGGAACACAAATCTTTGAACCGATCGTTCAAGCGATTGCAGCGCCTAACACCGGTAATTCTGTCAATCGTTACATGCCAAATGAAGATAGCTTTGCCTACGAGTTTAGCGATTCCACACTCTTTGCCTTAAATCGTTACATGGGAACTGACCGTCTGGATGGCGGAGTTCGTGGGAACATTGGTATCCATCAAAACTGGAGTTGGAATGGCCATTCCATTGACATGCTCTTTGGTGAAAGCATCCAACAACATATTACACATAACCGTATCCCATTCTCTGGCCTAGATCATCATTTATCAGACCCAATTGGGCGTATTCGCTTTAACCCTAATCGCTACCTCGATGTCACCGCTCGCGGGCGTTATAACCCTTGGAGGAAGCGTTTTGACTATGGTGAAGGTGTGATTGGAGCGGGTGTCCCCCTCTTCCATGTCACCGGCGGATATATATATGAGCCTGTAACACCCTATTACTATTATTCTGGAAACTATCGTCCAAACATCCCATCTTGGAATCCTTACTGGAAAGAAATTAGTGAGCTAACAGCTGGTTTCTCAACACAATGGCGTAACTATCACGCGTCTGCCTTTATTCGTCGTAGCCTGTCACGCAAAGAACAAGTCGCTACAGGTGGAACCATTGGTTATTCAAACGATTGCTTCGGGCTTGACCTCATCGTGATTGACCAAAACACACGTATTGGTGGCCAACGTCGTTACTCCACCGTTCTGATGAACTTTACGTTTAAAACAATTGGTACATTCGGTATTAACCTATGAGCAACATGTTCAAAGCTACACGCATCGCTTCTACTGCTCTTGCTGCGGTACTTTGTGTACTATCGGCAGGAACAAGTTTTGCGGCACACCATCATGGCGTTCATAAAAAAGCTCCAGAACATGCGGCGAACACGAAACCCGTTCCGGATGATCAAATTCTGGCTGTCATCAACGGGCAGGTTCTGACGCAACGTGATGTTGATAACCGTGCAAAGTTATTTGTGCTTTCTACAGGGCTACCCATTAGCCCTGAAGTTATGCAACGCATGCGCGGACAGATTATTCATCAATTAATTGATGAGCGCCTTAAAACGCAGGAAATGCTTAAACGGCATATTAATATTGCACCGGAGCAAATTGCTGCTGCCATCAGTAATATTGAACAACGCAACGGCATGCCCCACAACGCCCTGCGTGATCATCTTGCGTCTGACGGAGTTTCCCTCACAACACTTATTGATCAGATCCGAGTTCAAATTGGCTGGATGCAAGTTTTAAGAGAACAGCTTGGAGAAAGTGGTCGCGTAACAGCCACGCAGATTTCACAACGTGAAGAAGCTCTGCAAAATGAGCAAGGCCGTCCACAATACTTAATTAGCGAGATTTTTGTTCCTGTTGCGGATCCACGCCATGATCAAAATGAACTCGCTTTCACCCGCACTATTATCTCTCAGCTCCGTGCTGGTGCTCCGTTCCCCATTGTGGCTGCTCAATTCTCCCAAGCACAATCAGCGCTTGATGGGGGGGCTATGGGCTGGGTGCAGGAGGATAACCTTGATCCACAAGTGGTAAGCGTTGTACGCCAAATGCCCGTAGGCGCTATTTCAAACCCAATTCAGGTTGCGGGTGGCTTTATTATTGCAACGGTTCAAGCCAAGCGCGTTGTCGGCAAACAAATGGGAACTCTGATTTCCATACGTCAAGCGTTCTTCCCGTTTGAAACACCTCTGAACCCTCAACAACCCACCGCTCAGCAGCAAGCCTCTCTACAAAAGGCAATGCACGCTTCGGCAAGCATCCATAGTTGTGATGAGATGGAAGCGTTGAATAAATCCTTGGGAGAAAAACACCCCAGCGATCCTGGTACGCAGGTTCTAGAGCGCCTGGCACCTCAAATGAAATCTATTCTAGAGCCTCTTCCCGTTGGCAAAGCCAGTAAACCACTTGTTTCTGTAGATGGCATTGCGCTTCTGATGGTCTGTAAACGCCAACAGAAAAACCTTGCCCAGCAATCTCCGGGAGAAATTGCGGACCAATTAATGAACGAGCGTGTCGAACAGGCATCCCGTCAGCTTCAACGCGATCTGGAGCGTCGTTCTATTATTGATATTCGTCCAGAAGCAAAACCGGCTTTAAACTAAAGTGTCTCTCCCCTCCTTAAAAGATACCATTCGCGCTTTTGGGCTTGATGCCAAAAAGTCTCTCGGGCAGCACTTTCTTCTTGATCCCAACATCTGCGAGCGCATCGTATCTTTAGGAGGGGACCTCAAAGGACGACACGTTGTTGAAGTAGGCCCTGGCCCCGGGGGATTAACCCGCGCCTTACTCAATAGCCCGGCCGACCGTATTGATGCCGTAGAAATTGATGAGCGGGCGTGGCCTCTCTTAGAAGAATTAGCGACGTTCTATCCCAATCGTCTTAACATCATTCGTGAAGATGCTCTTAAACTCGATGCAGCGTCTCTTGCGCCTGCTCCTCGGCAAATCATCGCTAATTTACCTTACAATGTTGCAACACCCCTTCTCATTCAGTGGTTACGGCAAGCCGCCAGCTGGGAACGGCTTTCCTTAATGTTTCAGCTTGAAGTCGCTGAACGGATTTGTGCAGAACCCGATACATCGGCCTATGGCCGCTTGGCGGTCTTATCTCAATGGTGCGCCTCTTGCTCCATTGCGCTACGCATTCCACCCGGCGCCTTCTCTCCACCGCCTAAAGTACATTCTGCTGTGGCTGTTATCATCCCACATGCACAACAGCCTTCTGAAAAGCTTTTCAAAGCGATGGAGCGTGTCACCGCAGCGGCTTTCGGGCAACGCAGAAAAATGCTTCGTTCTTCTCTTAAAGCCATCGGGGGAGAAAAGCTTCTAGATGCAACAGGTATTACCCCAACGCGTAGAGCTGAAACGCTCACAGTTGCTGAATTTGCGTCCTTAGCTGAACACCACCTTAACTTCTCACAAACGCTCTAACCATGAATGATGCCTTACAACGCTGTAAATGGGCATCAACTAATCCCCTCTTACAGCAGTATCATGACCATGAATGGGGTGTTCCCGTTACAGATGGGCGCTCTTTATGGGAAGCACTCATTCTTGAGACATTTCAAGCGGGGCTTTCATGGCTGGTCGTCCTCAAACGACGAGAGCATTTAAGACAAGCCTTTTGTCACTTTGACCCACACAAAATTGCTCAGTTCAACGAAGCAGACATTCAGAGACTTCTTTCCGACCCTCATATTATCCGTTCGAGAGCCAAGATTGAAGCTACGATATTAAACGCACAAGCTTACTTAAAAATGTCGGAAAAGGGAGAAGACCTTAATACCTTTCTCACCCATTATATTCCTGAACCACCCATATTAAACACATCGGATGAAATGCTTTCTCAATCCCCTCTTTCTATCACCATTTCAAAAGAGCTGAAGAAAAAAGGGTTTCGTTTTGTTGGACCTGTCGTCGTTTACTCATGGTTACAAGCAGTTGGGCAGATCCACGATCATGATCCTTTGTGTTTTCGCTCAAACATATAGTTTCGTGTGATCGGCAAAGTATCAACTGCACGTGTCAGTTGAATCTGAAAATTCATGTGGCCTTGTACACGGAAGGCTAATTCACTTCCAATCAAATACAGCTCAAACATACGCACAAAGCGTTCATCATATAAATCTGTGATAGCTGCTTTATTGGCATCAAAACGCTTTCTCCACTCAGCAATCGTCATGGCATAATGCAAACGCAAGATCTCACAGTCCGTGACCCAAAGACCGGATTTTTCAACCGCAGCAAATGTTTCACTCAAAGAAGGTGAATACCCACCCGGGAAAATATATTTCTGTAACCATGGGTTAGTTGTTCCTGGCCCATCCATACGACCGATAGAATGAATAACAGCCACACCATCTGGCTTTAGACAATCATGAACCCCTTGGAAATAACGCTGAAACTGCGCACCACCAACGTGCTCAAACATTCCAACAGACACCACCCGATCAAACTGATGCCGGACATTCCGATAGTCCATTAGTTCAAAACGAACCTGTCCTTCCAAACCTTCCTCTTTAACGCGCTGTCGAGACGTTTCCCATTGCTCACGAGAAAGCGTAATACCAACGACACGAGCCCCATATTCCTTTGCCAACGTAATGGCTAAGCCCCCCCAACCAGAACCAATATCCAGAACTTCTAGACCGGGCCTATCTAATTTTAGCTTCGCTGCGATATGATGTTTTTTGGCAAGTTGTGCTTCTTCCAGTGTCATGTCATCACGCTGAAAATACGCACAAGAATATTGCCGATCTTTATCAAGAAATAAATCGTACAATCGGCCATTCAAATCATAATGGTGCGCAACATTCCGGCGAGATTTCTTTAAAGAATTCAAACTTTTTAATGGCCGTGTAATGTAACGTAAGCGATCTTCTATTTCTTCAAAAACATGCCCTTGCTTAACGATATTCGTCATTAATACACGCATTAATGTCTCTAAATCACATCCTTGAGGAGCCAACTCCCCAGACATGTATTTTTCGCCGAAAGCAAGGCCAGAGTTAAGGACTAACGCTTTTTCTGCCTGAGATGTCTTTAAGATAAGCCCAGCTTCTGGGCCCTTTTCCCCCCCACGATATACGCATTGAGAGCCATCGCTAAACGTAACATGCAGTGTTCCAGCTTGAATAAATTTTCTTAAAACAAAATCTAAAAGCTTTCTCACAGCCCCCTCCCAGTTCCCTACCGATAATATAGTTCTTCTTCACTTTCCTAAAGCAAAAACCAACCATAAAAAAACCCAGTATGATCATACATACTGGGTCAAATTTACGGCAACTGAGAAAAATATTATTTCTTATCTTCTTCAGTTGTCGCAGCAGCTTCTGCTTCTGCCGCTTCTTCAGCAGCATTTTCAGCTTGTAGATCACCAAGGATGTTATCATCCTTTTCTTCTACGCCAACCACTTCACCGCGTGCCTGACGCTCTGCCTCTTCTTCAGAACGTGCAACGTTCACGATCAAAGGAATAGAAACTTCAGGGTGAAGAACAATGCGTGCTTCTGTCAAACCAAGAGACTTGATCGGATGAGCAAGAACAACTTGATGACGAGCGATGGTTAAACCTGCGCTTGTTGCTGCAACCGCGATATCACGCGTTGTAACAGAACCATATAAGCTGCCACTGTCACTCGCTTGACGAATAACAATAACAGACAGATCGTCCATACGTTCTGCCAAACGCTCTGCTTCTTCGCGTTTTTTCAGGTTCTGTGCTTCGAGCTGAGCACGCTCAGTTTCGAAACGTTTTTTATTTGCTTCTGTTGCACGAAGCGCCTTGCCTTGTGGAAGCAGGAAGTTACGAGCGTAACCAGGCTTCACGTGGACAAGATCACCCATCTGACCAAGGTGCTCAACGCGCTGAAGCAAAATCAATGCTGTTTGGGACATTACAATGCTCTCCTTAGCTTACGACGTAAGGGAGCAGAGCAAGGAAGCGGGCACGCTTAATCGCCTGCGCCAACTCACGCTGCTTCTTAGCCGAAACAGCTGTGATACGGCTCGGTACAATTTTACCACGCTCAGACAAGAAACGGCTGAGCAAACGTACGTCCTTATAGTCAATCTTTGGTGCGTTAGGACCAGAGAAAGGGCAGGACTTACGACGACGATAGAATGGACGACGAGCGCCAACAGCTGTACGACGTGTCGCTGGGTTTACTTCTGGGGCAGTTGTATCGGACATGTTTCTTACTCCGCTCCAGCTTCTTCACGAACATCATCATGTTCGCTACGTGCACGATATTCTTCACGGTCATCACCGCCACCGCGACGACCACCACGACCGCTCTCAAAACGACCAGAAGGCTTAGAACCACCACGGCCGCCACTGCTGCGCTCACCACGATCATCATTCTTACGAGAAAGAATCGGTGAAGGTGTTTCGTCAATTTCATCAACGCGCAAAGTTAAAACGCGTAGAACGTCTTCATTCAGACCAAGCTGACGTTCCATTTCACGAAGCGTATCAGGTGTGCAATCAATTCCGAGAAGAACATAATGTCCTTTACGGTTTTTCTTGATGCGATACGCCAAAGAACGTAGACCCCAGAATTCACGCTTCTGGATGGATCCACCGTTTTCTGTCAGCAAAGTGTTGATGGTCTCAACCAAAGCTTCAACCTGAGCTTGGGATACATCATTACGTGCAATCAGCACGCTTTCATAAAGTGGCATGTAAACTCCCTTCGGATAAGGTCAACCCAATCTATCTGCAACCCATGCTGCACATAGCGCCCTTTTGAAAAGGCATTAGGTATAGCTGGCACGACGCCACATCGCCCCAGCAGGGAAAGGCTTGGATTAATCATGCATAGAAGAGGAAATCAAGTGGAAATTATTTTCTGACGCAATTCCTCTGTAATATACTCATCCGACACATTCCAAACTTCCGGGATTACAGCTGTCTGGACAAAACCAGCTCGTCGATAATTCCTCAGAGCATGAGGATGATCCAAGGTAGAAGTATTAACCCTCAATCTCCAATTAGCATCCTCAAAAGTCTCTCTAATCGCGTGATTCAGTAAGGCCTTTCCGAGCCCTTGGCCAATCGCTTCTGGAACAAGGCCAAAATATGCTAAGTGTGCATCTGCATGTTTACGCATGTCCAATTCATAGAAACCGATTTCTTTCCCTTCAGGATTTTTTAACACCATAAAAAAAACAGAGGGGTCACTCAAAATATCTTTTAAAAGACGGTCCGGCATAGGCCGGCGCATCCACCAGCCATAATTCTCTCCAATCTTTTCATAAAGAGAACGATAAAGCGGTAAAGCACACGAAAAAAAACGTGTAACTGAATAGCCTTCTGGCAACCAGACCGGTTCAACCAATGCATCTCGCGTCATCTCGAGAAAGGTCACATTCACCTTAATCTCTGTGAATGAGCCTTTTGGTATTAACCAATCTGGAAGCATAATCAGATATTAATTATCATCCAAGAATGAACGGAGCTTACGACTACGGCTTGGATGCTTCAACTTACGCAACGCTTTTGCTTCAATTTGTCTAATACGCTCACGGGTCACGTTAAACTGCTGCCCAACTTCTTCCAAAGTATGATCTGTATTCATACCAATACCAAAACGCATACGAAGCACACGCTCTTCACGCGGCGTCAGCGAGGCAAGAACACGTGTTGTCGCCTCACGCAAATTGGTCTGAATAGCAGCATCAAGCGGGATAATTGCCGTTTTATCCTCAATGAAATCACCTAAGTGACTATCTTCTTCATCACCAATTGGCGTTTCAAGAGAGACTGGCTCTTTTGCAATCTTAAGAACTTTACGAACCTTCTCCAAAGGCATGCCCAATTTCTCGGCCAATTCTTCGGGTGCAGGTTCACGTCCAATTTCATGCAACATCTGACGAGATGTACGAACCAATTTGTTAATTGTTTCAATCATATGAACTGGAATACGAATAGTCTTCGCTTGATCAGCAATAGAGCGTGTAATCGCCTGCCTGATCCACCATGTTGCATAGGTTGAGAACTTATAACCACGGCGATATTCAAACTTATCAACCGCTTTCATCAGGCCAATATTACCTTCTTGAATCAAATCCAAGAACTGTAATCCACGATTGGTATATTTCTTTGCAATCGAAATAACCAAACGTAGGTTCGCCTCAATCATCTCTTTTTTGGCACGCGTAGAATCACGCTCACCACGCGAAATTGTCGTATAAACACGACGGAATTCGCCCACTGGCAAACCTGTCTCATGCGAAAGAACCGCTAATTCAGAACGGAGCTTACGGAGATTATCAAGATACTTTGTAGTAAGCGTCTTCCAACCTTTACCGGGCAACTTAACAATATAGTCAATCCAGTTAGGGTCCATTTCATGACCGCGATACTTCATCAAGAAGTCATCACGGGAAATTTTGCACCCTTCTGCCAGACGCAACATACGCCCTTCAATGGCATTCAACCGCTGCACATGGATCTTAATTTGAGCGACAAGCTCTTCAATTCGATTATTATGAAGATGAACCTGCTCAACAAGGCTAACGAGTTCACCCCGGAGTTCTTCATATACACGTTCAGACGTATTGGTTGCTTCTTTACCTGCTGCCAGAGCTTCAAGCCTTTTAACCTGTAGATCACGCAATTTATGGTAAAGTGGTTCAATCGCTTCAAAACGTGCTAAAATTTCTGGTTTTAGCTTCTCTTCCAAAGCAGACAAAGAGAGACCACTTCCTTCTTGTGGTTCCCCATCGCCATCTGCATCTTCTGCCTCATCGTCAGAATCATCATCAGAGTCGAGGTCTGCTTCCGCCTCCTCACCTTCTGGGCCGGGTTCATCTCCTTGGCTTGCTTCAAGGTCTACAATATCCCGCAAAAGCATCTCACCATCTTTGAGACGCTCATACCAAGAAATAATAGCACGAATTGTAAATGGGCTCTCACAAAGCCCACCAATCATTTCATTTCGACCGGCCTCAATACGTTTGGCAATCGCAATTTCACCTTCACGGGAAAGAAGCTCAACAGCCCCCATTTCCCGCAGATACATACGAACAGGATCATCCGTGCGGCTTGCGGCCTCGGCATCCACATTTCCGCCTTGAGGCTCATCACTCTCTTCGTCGGAGTTCTCTTTATTGTTCTGAGCAGTCTCACCGTCGTCCTGATCTTCATTATCCAAAACCTGGATACCCATCTCAGACAGAACGGCCATAACATCTTCAATCTGTTCAGAAGACATCTGGTCTTGTGGGAGAACCGCATTCAGCTCGTCAAACGTAATATGCCCACGTTCACGGCCTTTAGCGATCAGCCGCTTAACGGCAGCGGATTGCGTATCGAGAGAGGCGACATCTCCTTCTTGTTCCTGCGCGTTCCGTTCCGTACCAGAAGCTGTTTTCGTCGCCATTCGTCTCTCCGTCAACTCAGCCGAAAGCAAGCAACTCGGCAGCGTTGCAGGTGGTCGATCCTGCTTCAAAAGTCAAGACTTTGCTGCCGAAGAATACTACTTCGTAAAAAAATAATTCATTCCTAATCCGGGAAGTGCCCTTATATGGACTCTCCACGCCGCAAAGCTTCCAACACGCGCATCCGCGCTAACAAGCTTTCCGGAAAGGAGGATTCTACCCCATGATCTTCCGTGTACGCCTTCATGATTGCCGATTGTATATCGTTGGTCACTTCCTGCTCAAAATTACGAAAATTTACAAGCCCATAAAAATGCCACCAACTCTCTGAAACCTCAACGCTTAATACATCATCTCGGTTCTCGCTTTTCTCAATATCTCTCGGTAAAAATTTTTCGACCAGTGCTTGAGCCTCTGCGTATACTCCTTGTTTTTCCAACCATTCCCTACAATTTTCATGCGTTAAAGACTGGTTTTGATAAACCCAATCCAAAAACACTCCCCGAAGATGGTCCAAATCTTTAGGCAGATTTAAAGCCGTATAAGCCTGCTCAACATCAGGAAAAATATTAGGGTGTTGCAAAAGCAGCGCAGTAAGAATTCTCAGCCTTTTGTCAGCCCCTGCTTCAATATGCAAAGTTTTAGGAGCATCTAGGCCACTATATGAGCGTGACATTTGAGGAGAGCCATTCTTTGCTTTCCATTTTTTTCGATACCGCTCAAAAAACATATCCAGCAAAGAGCTACGATATTCCCCAGCCAATGAACGGTCAGGGACCATCTTAGATAATGAGATCAATTTATCCCGTAGAGCCGCCCTTTGTTCTGGAGTTGGATCAATCATTCCCGCCGTAACAAGCGCAAACAACTCTGAAACCAATGTTGTCGAATGAGCCAGCGCATCACGCATCGCCTCAACACCCCGTGTCCTAATCAGACTGTCAGGATCGTCTTTGGGATCTAAGCGGCAAAATCTTAACGTTCGCCCCGAAGACAACAATGGAAGTGCAACCTCGCATGTCCGCAAGGCAGCTCTTGCACCGGCGGCATCTCCATCCAGACACATGATGGGTGATGGGGACATACGCCACATCAGTTCTAGCTGTTCACTCCCCAGCGCCGTCCCTAAAGGTGCAACTCCGCCCTTAATCCCAGCCTGATCAAGAGCAATAACATCCATATACCCTTCAACAACAACGAGTTCAGCCCCATTATGAACGGCTTCACGCGCTAAATCGAGGTTGAACAACGTCCTGCGTTTGGAGAATAGAAGCGTTTCTGGGCCATTAAGGTATTTAGGTTGCCCACCCCATAAAGTACGAGCGCCAAAAGAAATCAACCGCCCTCGACGGTCTCTAATCGGGAAGGTAACCCGATTAAAAAAGAGCTCTCCCTTAGGGTTTCCATTTTCATCAACACGCATCAAACCTGCACGCACCAACATCTCAGGCGTGACATTATGCGTTCGCATTTCTTCTACTAAGGAGCGGCCATCTCCTGACCATCCCAACCCAAAACGTTCAATCGTTTCGTCCGTTAGCCCTCGCCGACGCAAATACGCCAATCCATCTTGCCCTTCATTTCTAAAAAGGCGCCGGCGATAACTGGCCTGCACCAACATAAGGACATCGGTTAACGATTTTACTTCGTTCGCTTTTTCTGCACTTTTAGGATCTTGCTTAGGAACCTCAAGCCCGGCCTCTCCAGCCAAACTCTCAACAGCCTCCAAAAAACTCCGACCTTCACTTTGCATCACATAGGAAATCGCATCCCCATGCGCCCCACATCCAAAGCAATGGAAATGATCATCATAGATATAAAATGAAGGAGTTTTTTCCCCATGAAAGGGGCAGCATATTTTCCAATTACGCCCAGACCGAACCAGCTTATTACGCCGCCCAATCAAAGACGTTAATGGCGTCCGATTACGAAGTTCATCCAAAAATGCAGAATCAAACGCCATAGAAATTATATAATCTTATCCAACAAAGGTCATCTGTTCGTATAGATAATACCTTACCTGTTAAGATAAAGCCTACATTATTTTATGTTATTTAACTGATTGGCTGGTGAACCCCATTTATTATCACGCGGCTCTGATTTTCGAGCCATTATCAAAGCCCATACAACTCCTGCAACATACATTAGAAGCTCACCTACCAATTGGATTACTACCGCAGACAAAGAGCCATCTAATTGTTCGTGCGTACCGTGCGCCGCAAGAACAACTCCCACAACCATTGCCAAGAAAGTTATAAAATTAACAAACATAAACGCCAGTAACCACCAGCCTGAGAAGCCGCAATCATGTAATCGCTTAATCGTCAAAGCAAAAGAAGGGAAACCTATAAGTATAGCACAAACCAATACTACCACCCCACCAATTAAAGGAATAGCATAGGAAGAGTTAGGTGCATCATGTAAAGAAGATAGAAGAAAAAAAAACCCTCCTATCATAGCCAACGGTAATATCAAGATATATTGATATAGAGCAAAAAGCCAGAATTCTGCGCGACTAGCTCGCCCTTTAAATTTAAAGGCATTTTTATACCCACTTTTCACAGCCTCTATAAAACCCATTTTACGCACTCCATTTAGCATCAAAAAAAATCGCCCTTCTCTAAAAAGAACGGGCGATTATTTACCATGCGAAATAGTATATAAATATTCCTAAATCAAGCAAGTTTAGCCTTAACCAAACTACTTGCCTTAGCTGGATCTAAATCTGTACCAAAGCGTTCTTTTAACTCCGCCATTATTTTACCCATGTCTTTCATACTTTCAGCCCCGACTTTGATAACAGCTTCATCTATAGCGGACTTCAAAGTATTCTCATCCAACTCGGGCGGCAGATAGGACTGAATAGTCGCAATCTCCCCCTCTTCTTTTTCCGCTAACTCAGGGCGATCACCTTTCCGATACAACTCTGCGGATTCTTTACGTGACTTAATCATTGAGCGAAGCGTTGAGATAATGTCCGCCTCACTCACTTCCCCTGTCTTTGCACGAGCTGCAACTTCAAGGTCTTTAAGCTTTGCCGTTATCCCACGGATCTGAGCTACTTTCTCAGATTGACCCGCCTTCATTGCAATTTTTAAATCATCCATAATCTTTGTACGAAGTGACATTTTTCTCGCTCCCATTCTTTTCGTCAGAGGTATAGTATGTATCTCTTTGCGCTACTTAACCAAACTGAATCATGCTTATTATAGATTACTTACCTAAATTGGGAAAATTTTTCCCACCTCAAAACAGGTCGTTGATCAAAATATTTTTCGGAAAAAACTTCCCAATCCATCCTTGATCGCCTACATTAAGCACCATACTGAACATTGGCCAAGGACCGGCAATTATGGATATTGACGGAATTATTGAAAAAGCCGGAGGAGCTGAAGAAATTGCAGCTCTAACCGGGGTGGGCTTAGAAGCCGTCCGAAAATGGCGACAATCCAAAGCGATTCCCACAAAACACTGGCCAGCTCTTCTCCATGTTCCCGGTATCACTGTTCAAGATCTTACTGATATTGAAACCTTGCAAGAAAGAGAGACAAATATGTCCACCCCTTGCCCTTCAGGCGCAACAGCTGCCCTTATTCTTGCAGATGGCACAGTCCTTTGGGGGCGAGGCTTTGGCGCCCATACAGAAGCAGCCATCGGGGAACTCTGTTTCTCTACAGGCATGACCGGATATCAGGAAACCCTTACAGACCCATCTTTCGCAGGCCAAATCGTAACGTTCACATTTCCCCATATTGGAAATGTAGGCACCAATGCAGATGATAATGAAGCCCCTCAGATGGCTGCATTAGGAGCCGTTGTTAAAGAAGATATTACAACCCCAGCCAACTGGCGCTCTCACGAGGCATTTAATACGTGGCTTGAACGCCATAACCGCACTGGTATTTGTGGTGTTGACACCCGCGCAATTACACGTTCACTCCGAGATAAAGGCCCACAAACAGGCCTTCTTACCTACCCTAAAAATGGCCAAATCGATATTGAGCCCCTTCTAAACCGTTGCCGTCAGTGGCCGGGTCTAGAAGGAATGGACCTCGCCAAAGAGGTTACGCGCCCCAAAAGAACATGGACCGAAGGCATTTGGCAAAACCCGCGCCCAGAACGCACCGAAAATCGCCGCCGTGTTGTCGCACTCGACTATGGCGCGAAAGATAATATTTTGCGCTGCCTTGTATCCGCCGGTTGTGATGTAGAGGTTCTTCCCGCCACATCTACAGGCGAAGAAATCCTTGCTCTCAAACCTGAAGGCGTCTTTCTCTCTAATGGCCCGGGCGACCCTGCAGCAACGGCTGTCTATGCTGTACCTGCAATCCAAAAAGTTCTTGATGCGAACGTTCCTGTTTTTGGAATATGCCTTGGACACCAGCTTCTTGCCCAAGCTCTTGGTGGCAAAACCTATAAGCTTGAAAAAGGTCATCGTGGAGCGAACCAGCCCGTAAAAGACCTGACCACAGGCCGAGTTGAAATCACAAGCCAAAACCACGGCTTTGCCGTTGACGAGAAATCTTTACCCTCAGATGTAAAAGTTACGCATATCAGCCTTTTTGATGGGTCCAACGAAGGAATTGCTTCCACCACGAAAGAAGCTTTCTCTGTTCAATATCACCCAGAGGCCAGCCCCGGCCCTTCAGATAGCTTTTATCTTTTTGAACGCTTTGTCGCGATCATGGATCGCCGCGCTAACGCAGGAGCTTGAACCATGCCAAAACGGACAGATATCAAATCTATTCTGATTATTGGGGCCGGCCCCATCGTCATTGGTCAAGCCAGTGAGTTTGACTACTCTGGCGCTCAAGCCTGTAAAGCCCTAAAAGAAGAGGGCTACCGCGTCATCCTGATCAACTCCAACCCCGCCACGATCATGACAGATCCGGGGTTAGCCGATGCTACCTACATTGAGCCTATTACCCCTGAATTTGTTGAACACATCATCCTACGTGAAAAACCAGATGCCGTTCTCCCAACAATGGGTGGTCAAACAGCTCTTAATGCCGCTATGGCATTGGATAAGTCAGGCTTTCTCAAAAAGCACAATGTAGAGCTGATCGGTGCAGATGCCGAAGTCATTGATCGCGCTGAAGATCGCCAGAAGTTCCGGGAAGCGATGGATGAAATTGGAATTGAAAGCCCCAAAAGCACCATTGCCCATACTTTAGAAGAAGCCCGCGCCGCACTTGAGGACGTCGGCCTTCCTGCAATTATCCGCCCCTCCTTCACCATGGGCGGTGCAGGTGGTGGTATCGCCTATAACCGAGAAGAATTCGATCAAATCGTTGCAGGCGGTCTAGATGCCTCCCCAACAACAGAAGTTCTCATCGAAGAATCTGTTCTCGGCTGGAAAGAGTACGAGATGGAAGTTGTCCGCGATAAGGCGGATAACTGCATCATCATCTGCTCTATTGAAAATATTGATCCAATGGGCGTGCATACAGGGGACTCAATCACTGTAGCTCCCGCCCTTACGTTGACGGATAAAGAATATCAACGCATGCGTGATGCCTCCATCGCATGCCTACGAAAGATTGGTGTTGAAACAGGCGGATCAAACGTTCAGTTCGGTGTAAATCCAGAAAACGGCCGTATGGTCGTGATCGAAATGAATCCACGCGTTTCGCGCTCTTCAGCTTTAGCTTCCAAAGCGACAGGTTTCCCGATTGCCAAAATCGCTGCGAAACTCGCTGTTGGCTATACGCTGGATGAGTTGAAAAACGATATTACGCGTACAACTCCAGCAAGCTTTGAACCAACCATCGACTATGTCGTAGCCAAAATCCCACGCTTTACGTTCGAAAAGTTCCCCGGTTCTCCTGCCCTTCTCTCAACATCCATGAAGTCTGTTGGAGAAGCGATGTCCGTTGGGCGCTCTTTTGCCGAAGCGATCCAAAAAGGCCTACGCTCCATGGAAACGGGCCTAACAGGACTAGACCCTGTTGAAGCCCCAGGCGATGGCTCAAAAGACGCCTATCTGGCCGCGTTAGCTGAACCACGCCCCGAGCGTATCCTTATGGCTGCTCAAGCTCTCCGTGCAGGTTTAAGCGTGGAAGAGATCCATGAAGCCTGCAAATTTGAGCCTTGGTTCCTCCGACAACTCGAAGATATCATTGCCTCCGAGCGTGAAATTGAGAAAAACGGCCTTCCACAAGACGCTTACAACCTGCGCCGCCTGAAAGCTCAAGGCTTTTCAGATGCACAATTAGCGCGTCTATCGGGACAAACCATCAAAGACGTTGTTAAACTCAGAGAAAAATTAGAAGTTTTCCCTGCTTATCGCCGCATTGATACATGTGCTGCTGAGTTCGCATCTGATACTCCTTATCTGTACTCTTCTTATGAAGGTGGTTTTGGAATACCTGAATGCGAAAGCCGGCCTACAAATAAAGATAAAATTGTTATTTTAGGAGGTGGGCCTAATCGTATCGGTCAAGGCATTGAGTTTGACTATTGCTGTGTTCACGCAGCTTATGCACTGCGTGAAGCTGGGTTTGAAACGATTATGGTCAACTGTAACCCAGAAACTGTTTCAACGGATTACGATACGTCCGATCGTCTTTATTTCGAGCCTTTAACGGCTGAAGACGTTATTGCACTTATCAAAACCGAAGCAGAAAGCGGAAAGGTTCTGGGGTGCATCGTCCAATATGGTGGACAAACCCCTCTTAAACTCTCTCGCGCTTTAGAAGAAGCGGGCATCCCTCTTCTAGGCACTCCGGCTGATGCGATTGATCGTGCAGAAGACCGTGAACGCTTCCAAGCCATGTTGCGTAAGCTAGGGTTAAGGCAGCCTAAAAATGGTATCGCACGCAATGCTGCTGAGGCTGAAAAAATTGCTGAAGAAGTCGGCTATCCTGTGGTCGCACGCCCATCCTACGTTTTGGGTGGCCGCGCTATGGAAATCGTTTACGACACGGCCGGCTTAAAGCGCTACCTTAATGAAGTGTTGCATGCCGCTGGACCGGAAGTATCAACTGGCCCTGTTCTGCTAGATCATTATTTGAATGATGCTATCGAAGCCGATGTCGACTGCATCTCGGATGGCAAAAACGTCTATGTTGCAGGCGTTATGGAACATATTGAAGAAGCAGGTATCCACTCTGGAGATTCTGCGTGTTCTCTGCCACCTTATACCCTTTCCCCAGCATTAGTGACAGAGCTACGCTCCCAAACTGAAGCCATGGCGCGTGAGTTGGGTATTCGTGGTTTAATGAACGTTCAATATGCAATCAAGAATGACGAAGTTTTTGTTCTTGAAGTTAATCCACGCGCATCGAGAACAGTCCCTTTTGTTGCTAAAGCAACAGGCATTCCGGTTGCAAAGATTGGCGCTCGTATCATGGCGGGGGCTTTATTATCCGACTGCCAGCTTGATGGAGAAGCCGTAGCACCACACGTCGCGGTTAAAGAGGCAGTATTCCCGTTCCACCGCTTCGCTAATGCAGATACAATCTTGGGGCCAGAAATGCGCTCCACTGGTGAGGTGATGGGACTAGACGCCGACTTTGAGCGTGCTTTTGCCAAATCTCAACTTGCTGCGGGCGTAAAGCTTCCTCTTGAAGGAACTGTTTTCTTATCCGTAAGAGACAGCGACAAAAAGCACGTTCAGCAAATTGCCCGTAAGCTGGTTTCCATGGGCTTTACCATTCTCGCTACAAACGGTACTGCCGCACGCCTTGAGGAAGCTAATATTCCAGTCAAACGTGTGAACAAGGTGATGCAAGGCCGACCCAATTGCGTCGATGCTATCCGCTCAGGCGATGTCCAGATGGTCATCAATACGTCTCAAGGAGGACAAGCCGCCCGTGACAGTTACGATATTCGTCGTAGCGCATTAACGATGGGGATCCCTCACTACACGACCATTGCAGGCGCTCGAGCTGCTACATATGCAATCGCTGTCTTGAAGGAAGACAACTTAGGAGTTGCCCCACTACAATCTTACTTCAAAGGCACTTTCTAAAAGTAAGCCCTTACTTATTCTCTGCCGATTTCAAATCAATCGGTAGAGAATAAACAATTATTCATCAGAAAAATAAAGTATATCTCCCGGTTGGCAGTTTAAAACACGGCATAAAGCCTCTAATGTTGAAAACCGGATTGCTTTAGCTTTTCCAGTCTTCAATATGGAAAGATTAGACAGAGTTAAACCAACCTGATCGGAAAGCTCTGTCAAAGACAGTCCTTTTTCTTTCAGAACTGCATCTAGCATAACCTTGATTGGCACCAGATACTTACCCCTTACGACTATACTTTAATCTTCAGCCTTGAGAGTCTTACCATCATTCTGTAAATGAAACCTTACTCGATTAAATCACTTTTGTATTTGCTGAATTACAATAAAAATTCGTCTAAACCTTGCAGAATTTTTACAAAAACCGTATATTGACTACACTGATTATCAGATTTTATTATGCTTTTTCGAGGATTTCAAAGTGCAGAAGATCCCCATGACCGCCAAGGGGCAACAGCGTCTTGAAGACGAATTACGCCGCCTCAAGAGCGAAGATCGTCCCGCTGTTATTCGTGCAATAGCAGAAGCTCGTGCTCACGGGGACTTGTCTGAAAATGCTGAATACCATGCTGCTCGTGATCGTCAGTCTTTCATTGAAGGCCGCGTTCTTGAACTTGAAAGCATCATTTCAAGCGCTGAAGTTATTGACCCTTCAACACTTTCAGGCACAAGCGTTAAGTTTGGCGCTCATGTTGAGCTCGTTGACGAAGAAACTGAAAAAGAAAACACGTATCAAATTGTTGGGGTCCATGAAGCGGATATCAAGCTTGGCCTGATTTCCATTTCTTCCCCATTAGCGAAAGCTCTTATTGGAAAAAATGTAGGAGATACGGTCTCTGTTCCTGCTCCAGGTGGAGATCGATCTTACGAAATTCTTAAAGTCACTTATCGCTAATGTCTGCTAAGCTGCCCCACTCGACACCGGTCGTTACTCTGGAAGAAATCAAAACGGCACATGCACGTATTTCTTCATCCGTAGTACGAACACCCACGATAGCCAGCTCTGCTCTTTCCCGCATAGCTGGAGCAGATATTGTTCTGAAACTTGAAAACCTTCAAGCAATTGGATCCTTCAAGGAGCGTGGGGCAGCAAACAAAATTGCCCTTCTTACAGCAGAAGAACGTGCAAGAGGCGTCATTACCGTTTCAGCGGGAAATCACGCGCAAGGTGTTGCCCGGCAAGCGAGCTTACTTGGCATTAATGCAAAAATTGTTATGCCAAGCTTTACTCCGGCTACGAAAGTTGCCGCAACTGAAGCGTGGGGAGCCACCGTTGTTTTAGCTGGAGAAGATTTTGCTTCAGCGGCTGCACGCGCCTCTGAGATTCAGGCCGAAGAAGGTCGTATCCTAGTTCACCCTTTTGATGACCCTGCGGTCATTGCAGGCCAAGGAACAGCTGCGTTAGAACTGCTTGAAGATGCTCCAGATATTGACACGATCGTTATCCCCATCGGAGGCGGCGGTTTATTAAGTGGTTTTGCGACGGTTCTCTCTGAACTTCGACCCGATATTGAAATCATTGGTGTTCAGATTGAATCTTATGCGTCTTTAGCCAATTTTCCGAACAAAAATGACACCCCAACCTTAGGTGGCTCGACCATTGCGGAAGGGATTGCAGTTCCGAGAGTTGGTTCTCACTGCTTTACAGCATTTAAAGATCATCTTTCTAAAGTTCTCGTCGTTAATGAACTTCAAGTTGAAAGTGCCATTACCACCTTGGCGGAGAAAGCAAAGCAAGTCTGTGAAGGAGCAGGCGCCACAGGCCTAGCCGCGGTTCTTGCATACCCTGAGCTTTTTAAAGGAAAGAAAGTCGCCCTGCCCATTTCAGGCGGCAACATTAATGCTCGTATTCTAGCCAATACGATTTTACGATCATTACTCAGAGATGGACGTATCTTACGTCTTATCTTTCAAATTCCAGACCGTCCTGGAACACTTGCAGATATTTCCACTCGCATTGGTCATTACGGTGGAAATATTATTGAAGTCTACCACCACCGCCTATTTGCGGCTCCTTCTGTTCAAACCGCAGAACTTGTTGTCATGATCGAAGCGCGTGACACACAACATGCCAAAAAAATTGAAACAGACTTGGCCCGTCATTATATCGTTCGAAGGGATTGAGCGTAAACGCTCATACCCCCTCGACAAGAACAACATCAAAAGAAGCAGCCTTCCAACGGTGTTTTACGACGTTCTGATAGGCAGAACCATGGTACCATGCCCGTGCATCATCCATTGTTGGAAATTCAAGAACGACAACACCTTCCGTTTCTTTCCCTTCCAAATTCTCGTGCTTTCCATATAGGGAAAGAACCTTTGCAGACGTGCCCTGTAAAGTTTGAGCAACGTTATCAGTATAATGTTTAAACTCAACCGGATCTGTTACTTCATTCTGCCTAAATATAATATAAGCTGACATAGCTTCTTCCTTTATCGAGTACCAAATAAACGATCGCCTGCGTCGCCCAAACCTGGGACGATATAGCCATGAGCATCCAATTTTTGATCAATGCTACATGTTACAATCTGAACATCAGGATGATGTTTCTGTAAATATGCTATCCCCTCTGGGACCGATAATAAACATGCAAATATAGGCTTATGTGCCCCCGCCTCCTTTATTCTTGTTATTGCTGCGGAAGCAGAGTGACCTGTCGCTAACATAGGGTCCAAAACAATGCATGTTCGCCCTGGGACATCTCTTGGCATATTAAAGTAGTATTCACTCACCTCTAACGTCTCATGGTCTCGTCGTAGCCCAATATGCCCGACGCGCGCAGAAGGGATAAGATCCAGCATCCCATCCAACAGACCATTGCCCGCCCTTAGGATAGAAACAAAACACAACTTTTTGCCATCAAGTTGCTCCCCCTGATATGCACCACTGGGTGTTTCAATCTTATAAGGAACCAAAGACAACGTACGCGTTGCCTCATATGCAAGCAAAAGACTCAGCTCTCGTGTCAGACGACGAAAATCTGCTGTTGAGGTATTCCGATCTCGCAAATAGGTCAGTTTATGTCTTACTAAAGGATGATCCAGCACAATCGGCGAAATCGTCTGTGTCATAATATTTTTAACCCTCTTTGGCCGGTTTAAAATTCAGAGCCAAACCATTCATGCAATACCGCAAACCTGTTGGCGGCGGCCCATCAGGAAAAACATGGCCTAAATGCCCATGACATTGGGCGCAATGCACTTCTGTACGAACCATCCCAAACCGAGAATCTTCCGTTGTTTCAACAGAGTGATCTAAAATATCAAAAAAAGAGGGCCAGCCACTTCCGCTTTCATATTTGGTTTCCGACGAAAATAAATCCCGCCCGCATGCCGCACAGGCATATATTCCTGCACGCTTTTCATCATTAAGAGGGCTTGATCCCGGTCTTTCTGTCCCATGCTCAAGTAAAATCTGCTTTTGTTCAGGCGTTAAATGAGCACCACACCCGCCAGACATGATGTATCCTCCACACTTTCATCTTTTCTGCTCCTCACTACATGGGAACTCTGAGCAATTTTGTCAGGTCAGTATGACGTCTTTCACCCTAGTTCATCCTATAAAATTGTTCTTTTTTTTAATAAATTGAATTTACAATAAAACCTGAAAAGACATTCCCTGTTTTGAGATTACATCTTTTATGAGACTTGATTTGAGCCCCCGTTCCTCTCAACACCTGCTTTGATAGGCGTTTTCTGACCTTGAAGACCACCTTCTCCTTGCCCGTATATGTGATACTTTCGCTATTAACGCCTATACATGCATTGGCTCAGTCATCTCACAAACACCATCACCGCCATTCACAATCAGGGTCTTCACTCAGTGAAGGTCAAAAGGCACTGGCGCAAGCACAAGCAGCACGAAAAGCATTACAAGCAAAACAGGCTCAAGCAGCACGAGATCTTCTTTTACAACAAGCGGCTGCACAAGCCGCCCAACGCGAAGCACAAAAAGATAAAATCCGCCAGAATGTGCTGACCCATCAATCCAATTCAGCTGAAAATGCCGTCATTTCCACCCGCGCTCATATTGCTCATCTATCAAACGAAATTCATTCCCTTCTCTATAAAAAAACGCTTGTTGAAAAAAATATTACTCAACAAAATGCAGCAATTCAGCCTCTTTTACCCATCGCTGTTCGGCTTTCCATCGCCCCGAATGCTGCTTTATTAGCAACGCCTGGAAACATTAAAAATAATGTGACAGCACTTTCTGTTCTCGCCGGATTTTCACGTCTAACCCGACAGAAAATTAATCAACTTCAAGATAATGAAACTGAATTACAATCCATTGGGAATTCGCTTGATGCTCGCCAAAAAGAGCTGGATACGCTTTTAAAAACCCAGTCACATAAACGCGACGTCATTACTGCGAAAGCTCAGATTGCTACTCAAACAGAAAATAAGGCTCGCCAAACAGCACTGCAAGCGCAACACTCCGTAGCCCTCGCTATGAAAGCATCCGCTGATCTTTCAAATGAAATTGATGCACTCGCACGGCAAGAAGCTCAAGCGAAAGCTGCATTAGAGGCTGAAGCACGCACCCTCGCCAAACGCCACCAGATGGAACAAGCCCATAAAGCGCAGGCACAAGCACAAGCACTCTCTGCCGGTAATGGTGTTTCTTCAGGAAATGGTCATGCCCCTGTTGCAGGTAGAATCGCAGTTCGATGGGGGGAGAACACAGAAGCGGGCCCATCCACCGGCATCACATACGCCACATCCTCTGCAATGCTCGTGCAAGCGCCATGTAGCGGACGAATCGTCTTCTCTGGCCCCTTTCGTTCATTTGGGGAAATGTTGATTCTCGACTGCGGTCAAAACTATCGTTTTGTTTTATCCGGATTAGGGAGTTTAAATGTTTCTATAGGCCAAAACGTTAAGAAAGCCGCCTCTCTTGGCTCTATGCCTGCAACAGACGGACTGCTTTTTGTACAATTACGACATGGCACAAAAATAGTTAGCCCAGCTCCCTTTTTGTGAAGCTATTTTCTGATGCTATAGGACATAGTAGAAGAATTTGATTAACCTTTCAGCAACCTGTTTTGTGCTTAATCACAAAATGTGAGACGCTGATATTTTGCATATGCCCCGTTCCCAAGGATGGAGATCACATGAAGTTCCGTACTGGCTTATTGCTAGGCACTGCCTTTCTTGCTGGATTAGCTGTTGGACCGGGCGCTTTGCGTCTCGTTGGGTCTCTTCCTAGCTTCCCCAGTGAAGCTCTCGCTCGTGATGTCTCTCACGATAACAGCGCCGAAACCGTTCGTCTTCTGACCTTACTGGGTACAGTGATGGACGTTGTAAAAGCAGAATATGTCCACCCAGTTTCTGATAAAGAGCTTATTAATAACGCTCTGGATGGTATGGTCGGAAACCTTGATCCACATTCATCCTATATGACAGCCGAACAATTTAAGGACATGCAAACCGAAATTTCTGGGAAATTTGGTGGGTTAGGCCTTCAGGTTCAGGGTGAGTCTGGGCACGTTCGTGTTGTATCCCCTATCGATGGCACACCAGCAGCACGCGCAGGCATTCAACCTGGTGATTTCATCACAATGGTTGATCACAAAAGTATTGATGGTCTGTCCCTTGACCAAGCCGTCAAGAAAATGCGTGGAGACCCAGGAACAAAAATCAGCCTCACAGTTATTCGCCCGAAGACAGGTAAAACACTTACTTTCGACATGAAACGTGAAATTATTCATGTTCAAATCGTCAAATCTGCTCTTTATGGTAGTACGGCTTATATTCGTCTGACAGAATTTGATGACGATCTGGAAAGCACAATGCGTACAGCTTTTGAAAAGCTCAAAGCAGAAGCGGCTCATAGTCCAGCGCATAAACTCACAGGCCTTATTCTTGATTTACGCTCCAATCCCGGTGGTAAACTTGACCAAGCAATTTCTATCTCTGATGACTTTATAAAAGACGGAGAAATTGTTTCTATCCGAGGACGTCACCCAGAAAATAACCAACGATGGGATGCACGCGGAACAGATATCACCAACGGCCTCCCTATCGTCGTCTTAACAAATGGTGGGTCAGCCTCTGCAAGTGAAATTGTTTCTGGCGCATTGAAAGATCATCACCGGGCTATAATCCTTGGAGAAAAAACCTTTGGGAAAGGATCTGTTCAAACACTTATTCCTATTGGAGACCAAGGAGCCGTTCGCTTAACAACAGCACGTTACTATACACCATCTGGCCGTTCTATTCAGGGTTTAGGCATTACACCTGATATCCCCGTATCAGAAACAAAGGATGACGATACATTTGGCTTCCGTGAAGCTGATCTTTCTCATATCCTAACCAATATTGGCGGAAACCGTACAGTAGAAAAGCCTCGTACTGATCTACCTCCTATCGCTCAAAGTATTCCAAAAGCACCTCCGGCGGATTGGCCTAAGTTTGACCCAACCAAACCATCAACAGACTTCCAGCTTCAACAAGCTATGAAAGTTGTGAATGCAATGGCAGGCATCTCCAACCCTCCAGCTGCAACAACTCAAGCAACAGAAGTCAAAAAAACATCTACAAATAGCAAAAACCCTGTTCCGCACACTCATTAAACGAACATCAAAGGCTTCCCAGACCATGGTGAAAAAACTTGTTTTTAAACCTGCTTGTATGGTCTGGGAGCACCTTCCTTTTCCAGGGCGAGCCCTTCTAATATTCTGGGCCTGTGCTCTTGTGGGCTTAAGCCTCTTATTCGCCACAAGCCCCCATATACCCACACATCGCAATAATTTAATTACGACGATTAAACATCAACCTTCTCTTCTGTCTCAAATTCCACATAAAGAGATAATAAAGCCTCCTTCTTCTCCTACGCTCGCTGAAATTCAAAAATCCAACAAAACCCCTCTTGCAATCGTGTTGGAAGGCTTTGGTTTTTCTGAAGCATTAAGCCAAGACGTTCTCTCAGAAGTGCCTACTCCTGTTGCGGTAAACGTTTCACCTTATATCGATAATATTCACGATGTTATCGCTCAAGCACAAGCAGCGAATAGGGAAATATATATCACGCTGCCTCTTCAAAATTCTTCTCCAGAATACGACAACAAACAGCCGCATATGCTTGGGTATGGCAACACCCCGAAAGATGATCTGCATGAGTTAGCTTGGTGCTTATCCCAAGCACGGGGCGCATCTGGCCTAACGGATGCTTACGGTACAAAAGATGAGCAATCTCGCGGCGGGTATGCAACCACACCTGATTTTTTACCTATCGCAAAAATAATAGAAGAACATAAGCTTCTCTATTTGAGTAGTTCACCCAATACAATCAGCCACATTAAAGGAATGACTGTTTCACAATGGATGGACGGGGACACAGACCCAGCAACGCTTGATCAAGATTTTTCCCAGCTCAGTTCTTTGTCCACCCCAACCCCATATAAGCTGCTTATGATTAGCCCCCTAACTCCATTAGCATTAGAAAAACTCAAAATCTGGCTAAATAGCCCAGAAGCAAAAAAATTTACTCTCGTGCCACCATCCACTCTTGCAGAAATCAAGTAATATATACTCTCTAATTATTGAGGATATTTATGAATAATCCACAAAGCCTTCCTTACCGCCCCAATGTCGGAATTGCTCTTTTCAACCCTCAGGGTTTACTCTTTGTCGCTCAAAGGGCAGATCTTCCCGGGGAGATTTGGCAATGCCCCCAAGGTGGAATAGATGAACAAGAAGATCCATTAAAAGCAGCTCAAAGAGAGCTCTATGAAGAGACAGGCTGTAAACAAGCCACTCTTCTTGGTGAGAAAAAAGACTGGGTTTCTTATGATCTGCCCCCTGCATTGATTGGTCGCGCTTTAGGTGGGAAATACCGAGGTCAAACCCAAAAATGGTATGTTTTCGGATTTGACGGTCATGATCATGATATTCGTTTAGACTTACACACACCCCCTGAATTTAGCGCGTGGGAATGGGTTCCCCCTCAGGAGCTTTTACAACGCAATCTTGGTTTTAAAAGAGAGCTCTATGAAAAGCTCCTTCCAGAATTAGAACATATTTATCAAGCAGCCTCTAAGGATTGGATCCGTACCAAACGCGCATAAAGCCCATCTTTACGTATCAATTCTGCATGGGGGCCTATTTCAACAATACGCCCCTCTTCCATAACAGCTATAATATCCGCTGTTTGAACTGTCGCTAAGCGATGGGCAACGATAATAGTCGTGCGTCCTGCTCTTAAAGTTGTAAGAGCTTTCTGCACAGTTGCTTCACTTTGTGAATCAAGAGCACTTGTTGCTTCGTCTAAAAGCAATACACGCGGATCTCGCAATAATGCTCGTGCGAGGGCAACACGTTGTCTCTGCCCGCCAGATAGACGCCGACCACCTGGACCAACTCTCGTTTCTAATCCATTCGGTAGATTATCAATAAAGTCTACCGCAGCCATGCGGCATGCCTCTTCAACTTCCTCTCGGCTTGCTGCCGGCCGCCCAATCCAAACATTCTCTATCAAAGAAAGATCAAAAAGCGTCGTATCCTGACTGACGTAAGCAATCGCATCTCTTAAAGAAGATAATCGCGCATCTCGAATATCCATTCCTTCTAACAAGATACGTCCATTACTAACGTCATGTAGGCGTGGAATAAGAGACAATGCTGTTGATTTTCCTGCACCGCTAGGCCCTACTAATGCAACCGTTTGTCCCGGTTGAACATCCAGAGTTAAGTTTGCAAGCCCTACTCTGCCATCTTCATACCGATATGCAACATCCTCAAAAACAAGGTGGCCTTTTCCAGAAGGAAGTTCTGTGGCTTTATCACGTTCAAGAACAGCCGGGGGCTCATCAATCACAGCAAACACACGTGCTAAGCCTGCCAAACCTTCTTGCATCGCTGTATTTAAGGATCCTAAAGCACGGATAGGCCGTGCAGCAGTTAATAGCGCTGTGATAAAAGCGGTGAAGTCCCCCAATGTCGCACCGCCCATCGCCGCACGCCATCCAGCAAATCCTAAAACAGCCGCGACAGCCGTCCCCCCCAGCACTTCAAGAACAGGGTCGACACGCGCTCTCCCCTTTGCAATCCGCAAAAAGGCAGCATGTAAAAGGCTGAGAGAATGATCAACGCGTTGGTTTTCGCGGTCTTCCATCCGATAAATACGAACTTGGCGCGCAAGAGCAAAACTCTCATTTAATAACGCAGATGTTTCTCCTATCTGCTCTTGCATACCACCTGACGCACGCCGAACTTTTTTGCCCAACTTCTGGATAGGGACCGCGGCAACAGGATACAATACAAGAGCAATCAGGCTTAGCTCCCAATCGGCCCAAAACATAGCAGCAACAAGTCCTACAACCGTCACCACATCGCCCAGCGCATTCACGACCCTAATCATGGCTTCACGTATGGAAATGGCATCCGTTGTAAACCGAGCAGCCCACTGAGCAGGTGCCTCGCGCTCAATGCAAGACACATCCGTTTGCAGTGCATGCTGAAACATTTTTGATTGCAAACCACGAATAACCGTCAAAACCAAATTCTGAACGGCAATCGTTTGCCCATATTGGGACGCAGCCTTTAAGCTCGTGACGATAACAACGAGAATTGGCACTTGGTATAAGATACGTGGATCTTGAGCTGAGAACATATCAACAGCCCTTTTAATCACGACTGGGTATAAGGCTGTTAGCCCTGCCATCACTATTGTAAGAGCAATAACCAGAAGAATTTGGCTCACATGCTTGCGCATTTCCTCGTGCCAAATCCGTCGCACTAAAACCTTACTATCAATATCAAGGGCTATTTTTTTTTTCATACAGACGGGTGTAGCAGGCATTGCCCCCAGCACGAAATGATCCATCCCCCTTTTTTACAAATTAATTTTGTAGAGGATGGTTTTTTAAATACGTTAAACACTCGTCTTTATTCGGAACACACCCCTGTGCCATCCACCATTCCTGCCCTTTTTGTAACCACATACCGATGAAACGCCCTGCAGGAATACCAGCATCTTGTGCATCTTTTCCACTTAATGGAAAAACAGGTTGCTCCAGACCAGACAGAGCTTCACGAAAAACAGACCATTGCTGATCTGGATGGCCCTGCCGTTGCGCCTGCGTTAACCAACTTTTATCTAAGATAGATTGTAAAGCGAATTTAAAGCGTAAACGTCTCATCTCATGATCAGACATATTCAGCTCTAACACAGGGTCCTCCCCGCGCATCATCGTAAGGCGTTTTTTATCAGCATTCGACAACTTTAACTGCACGCCCACATCTAAATTATCAGGGTAAAGCGCCGCCAGTCGCAAAATAGAATCTACAGGGGCATCACAGTTAAGCAAACGCTCCAACGAAACAAGATCAGGCCTTTTTAAAAGATGCGGCAATAAACCGCACTTGTCCATTGGCCGTAATGTTTCCATAACTCTTGGCCCAGCGAGGATTTTTAAAAGTTCAGACGCAATACGCTCTGCCGAAAGACCATCCATCCAATTTAAATGATCCTGAATGGCCTGATACGCCTCCCGATCGGGTGCTCCTTCTCCATAGCGCGCATAAAAGCGAAAAAACCGTAAAGCACGCAGAGCGTCTTCCTCAATCCGCTTTTCTGCTGTTCCGACAAAGCGAACATGCCCTGCTTCCAGATCTTCCTGGCCATGAAAATAATCATATAAAACCCCGTTCTGATCTAAAGACATGGCATTGATGGTAAAATCTCTTCGCGCCGCGTCCTCTTTCCAGTCCGAGGTCCATGCAACAACAGCATGACGACCATCGGTTTCTTCATCACGCCGCAATGTCGTTATTTCATATGGCTCACGATTAATGATTGCGGTAATCGTCCCATGGGAAATACCGGTTGGAATATTCGTAATCCCAGCAGCCTCTAAAAGCTCCTGAACACGCTCCGGTGGTTCTGGTGTAGCTAAATCGAGATCATTAATTTTTCGGCCGCACAACAAGTCCCGAACGGACCCTCCCACGAGGCGAGCCGTAGGCAAGACCGTCCATAAACGAGCCAACCCTTCTGATTTTTCGATATTTTTTAAAAGAGTATTTTGTAGAATCATGTTTGCCTAGATAAGGGAAAGAAACGATCTTGGCTCCATACACCCAGACAAGGCACACCATTGACGTGTCCAGAAACAGCCAATGCCGCGAGCTCAAAAAGCACAGATCGGCTTATTCGTGCGTAAATTGGGAAGTTACCATCCCCGTTCCGTAAATGGACATAGGGGATAGCCCCATGCCCTTCAGTGGGTTTGTCCCAATCACATACAATCGGGTGCTGAGGGCCAACGCAAATAATCTCATCCATATTTGTACGGAAACATAGAGCTTGATTACGGCCGCAAGTTCCTTTGAATGAAAGTTCCACCGCGATGAACGGAACATCTTCTACTTGTATCTTTCCGTACTCCGTTGGTGTTTTTAACCAATATTCCCCATCACAATCACGTGTAAGCATGGATGAGAAAAAACAAAGCATTGCTTTACGCTTTATGGGTGAGCCACGATAAAGCCATGTTCCATCCCTACGGATCAAAAAAGGAAACTGAGGAGACTGAGAAACTGATGTCACATCAGGATTGGCGCGTTCTGCCGTCGAGAAAACATCTGGTTGGGTAATCTCCCTACAGTCTTGGATGTTCAATTTTCCCTCCGGCTTTAATGACAAATTTCTCTTCTCCTACCCAATTGGGTACAAACAAGCTTTGATAAAAGCCCCACTTCTGTCAGATTGTTGATATGAGCGAACAGTATTACTCCCCCGATATCTCCCATAACACTCAAAACGAAGCCACAGATGTCGCTGCGGCTGATCGTTTAACCTCACTTCTTCAACAAGTCCGAGGTGCGATTGGTAACATCGTTTTGGGGCAAGAGCATGTCATTGATCATGTTCTAGTAACTATTTTATCAGGAGGGCACGCTCTCCTTCTTGGCGCACCGGGGCTTGGAAAAACCCTTCTGGTCAATACGACATCCCATGTTATGGGGCTCGCCTCTACACGGATTCAGTTTACACCAGACCTCATGCCATCCGATATTACTGGAGCCGAAATTCTGGATCAGGATGAAAGTGGAAGACGCGCTTTTCGTTTTCTTCCCGGCCCGATCTTTGGCCAGCTTGTCCTTGCAGATGAAATTAACCGCGCCAGTCCAAGAACTCAATCTGCTCTCCTCCAAGCAATGGCCGAGCATCATGTTACGCAGGGAGGGAAAAATTATGCTCTTCCCTCTCCTTTCCATGTGCTCGCGACACAAAACCCCATTGAGCAAGAAGGAACTTATCCTCTTCCTGAAGCACAGCTCGACCGTTTTATGCTGCGCATTCCATTGGATTTTCCTCCAAAAGATGCAGAACGCCAAATGTTGCTTCAAACCACAGGCGCTACACTTATCCAGCCTCCTGTTCTCATGAGCCCAGAAACAATCATAGAAGCTCAGCAGCTTGTCCGGCGCCTTCCGATAGGAGAGCAAGTTGTGACAGCCATTCTAGATCTTACACGCGCCTTACGCCCAGAAGATCCAACAGCTTCTCAAGAAGTGCGCGACGCTGTTACGTATGGCCCTGGCCCACGTGCTGCACAAGCCTTCATGATTGCTACCCGGGCACGCGCCCTTCTTACAGGGCGTCTTGCTCCAAGTTTGGATGATGTCATCGCTTTAGCGGAACCCATTTTAGCTCACCGCATTGGGTTGGGCTTTGGGGCTCGGACATCAGGCCTCAGAAGTGAGGCTTTAATTCGCAAACAGGCTCAAACCATCCTTTAGATTAAAAACTGTGAAAAACCCTTCTAGAACGTTTCGTAATCTCTTCTCTCGCAAGAGTACTGCCGTGCCACATTCTATCGCGGCTGAGGCTGAAAGCATTGGTCTGCCGACCTTACTGCTGCAGGCCGAAAGACTGGCTGCAAATATACAAGATGGTCGGCATGGACGCAGGCGTTCTGGAAGTGGAGAAGATTTCTGGCAGTTCCGTCCCTACCGCTCAGATGAACCCATCACAGCGATTGACTGGAAACAATCAGCTCGCTCTGCGCAAGAAGGAGCTTTGTGGGTTCGTGATAGAGAGCAAGAATCAACCCAAAATCTTCTGATCTGGTGTGATCCATCCGCATCCATGAACTGGCGCTCTTCAGAAAATTTTCCTCCCAAAAAAGAACGTGCTCAACTCTGTGCTTTGGCTCTCACCGCAGCTGCTTTGCGTGGCCATGAGCGCGTCGGTCTTTTAAACGGGCCAGAAGCAGGCCGAACATTTTCAGGTAAGCATAATCTGGAACAAATTGGGGAAGCACTCCTCTACCCCTCTTCTTCAGATGCAGACTTTCCTGATCTTGCAAGAATACCACCTCGCTCAGATATCGTCATAATCAGTGATTTTCTATGGGAAGACAATAAACTCCATACTTTCTTAAAACAAAGTTCCAATTTGCCGGCTAGGATTCATCTCTTGTGTGTTCTTGACCCAGAAGAAAGATCTTTACATCAGTCTGGACGTGTCCGTTTTTCTGGTTTGGAAGGAGGGGCTTTAGTGCTTCCTGCGATGGAAACCCTTACCGCAGAATACGAAAAAGCCATGAATGCTCATTTGGAAATACTCCAAACCCATGCGTCTCAATTTAATACACAGATGATTTTACACGAAACATCTCATAACCCCCTGCCTGCTTTGCTCGCTCTTTACGCTACATTGGGATCTGGCCAATGATTTTGCTTTCTCCCTTTGTTCTGTTGGGGCTCATTGCTCTACCCGCTATATGGTGGCTGATCCGCGCTACGCCCCCGGCTCCTCGCGAGACTACTTTTCCCTCTTTAATACTCTTAGAGCGACTAAAACTCACCCGAGAGGATGCAACGCACGCTCCCTTATGGTTATTGCTTCTACGTATACTCGCCGTTGCTCTCATTATCTTTGGGCTTGCCCGACCTATTTTACTACCGACACAAGCTTATACCCATCGTCATTCTTTAACTTTAATCATTGATAATGGCTGGGCTTCCATCCCGCATTGGAATGATCGTGTGGCTGCAGCGCAAGTTCTTGGCCAAGCATCCTTACGCCATGGCCATCCCGTCACAATTCTGCTTGCCGCTCGAACAGCTGATGGTAGTTTGCCAGAGCCTTTTACTACTCAAGATGATCGCGCCTTTTCAAACTATCTCTCTCATATCCAACCTGAACCATGGCCGGTAGATCGTAGCGCTGTTACTAAAGTAGTAACACAATACAATCTTGCTTCTCAGGATATTATCATTTTGTCTGATGGCGTTGCTTCTTCTTCGGATGAACAACTCCAGAATGCTTTGAAGAAAAGCTCCTCTGTAGAAGATATGCGATGGAAAGGATGCGGCCCTTTTGTTCTGCATATTACTCCTGACAAAGATGGAGCTTTCACCGCAAAAACAGAAACTCTTTCCCCTTGTGCCGACACTTCTTTTTCCCTTCGCGCCATGACTTCCGAAGGGAATACTCTTGCCTCTTTTCCTCTTAAGATAGGGAAAAGCTTTTCTGTTTCGTTGCCTGTATTAGCGCGTAATCAGCTGGATCATTTCTCTCTGGAAGGGATGAAAGGACCTGCCACAACCTTCCTCTTAGGGGATGCCAATCATCGTAAACCCGTTGGAGTTTTACAAACACCCGGAGATACAACACCTCTTTTAGGGTCTGCTTTTTACCTCAAACAAGCATTAGACACGCAAGCTGAACTACGCACAGGAGACGCCAATACTCTCCTTTCGTCCCCTCTTTCTGTCATCATCGCAACGGATGGGGCTCTTTCAGGGGATCAAACTAAAAGCAAAATCCTTGCTTGGGTTCGTCATGGTGGCATGCTTATTCGTTTTGCTGGACCAGACCTTGCCGCGCCATCGGAAAATCAAAATCAGACTGGAGGCACATCTCAATCCGACCCGCTCATTCCTGTTCCTTTAATGAATGGCATGCGTCAATTAGGAGGGCCTATGTCTTGGGGGAAGCCTCAAGCTCTGGCTTCTTTCCCTGCATCATCTCCTTTTGCAGAACTGACTATTCCAGCTGAAGTCAACATTTCCCGTCAGGTTTTAGCTAAACCCGACAATGACTTAAGCCAGCACGTCTGGGCGTCTCTCCAAGATGGCACCCCCCTTGTGACAGCTCGGGCAGAAGGCAATGGGGAAATCGTCTTATTCCATGTTACCTCTGCACCCGATTGGTCTAATCTGCCTCTCTCAGGCTTGTTCCCAGATATGTTGGAGCGTCTCATCAACCGCTCTGCTGGTATTAATGGAAAAACCCCTTCTTCTTTAATGCCTTGGCGGATTTTAAGTGTGGACGGAGAGCTTACTCCGCCGTCACCAGCCGCAACGTCGATACACGCAAAGGATTTTAAAACAACCGACATCAATGTGTTTCATCCTGTCGGGCTTTATGGCCCAGCGCGTGCAACTCATGCCCTTAACCTTGCAGATCATATTCCAACTTTACACACAGAGCCTTTACTCGGCACAGCTATCTCTCCCGATGGAGCGCAGCCCGAACGTCCTTTAGGGCCTTCCCTCATCTTTGCTGGTTTAATATTATTGCTCGTGGACCTTACTCTTTCTCTTAAACGTCGTGGCATCGTACCTTTTGCCATAATGCTCTTAATATGCGGCTTCCCTTATCAAGCTTACGCACAAAGCAACGCACCTTCAGCAAGCTTAGACACTCAGATTCCTCAAGCCGCACTTGAAACACGCCTTGCTTATATTATCACGGGTCATGATGATATTGATGCAGCGTCTCGTGCAGGGCTTGAAGGACTATCAAACTATACCAGCGCACGCAGCTCTGCTTCCTTAGGCCATCCAGACGGGGTCATTCCGGGAAAAGATGACCTAGCTTTCTACCCTTTATTATACTGGCCGATTACAGCAGATGCACAGCCTGATCCTGCTCGCATAAAAGCCCTCAACGCCTTTATGGAGCACGGAGGTATTCTACTCATTGACGAGCAAGGAGCGGGAACAGAAGTCAACCCAAGTTCTATGACCGCAATCCGTACTGCTTTACAACGTGTAACAGATGGTTTGACCATTCCCCCATTAACCACGTTAAACGACAAAAACGTTCTGAGTCATACTTTCTATCTGCTGCATAATAACTTCTCAGGCCGTATCAGTGGAGAGCCTGTTTACATCGCCCGTGAAGGCGATGAAGCTAATGATGACGTCAGCCCTGTTATCATTGGAAATGCTGATTGGGCGCATGCTTGGGCAACAGATACGTCTGGGAATCACCCTTATGCCGTTATTCCCGGAGGGGAAGATCAACGCACATTAGCCTATCGTTTTGGAATGAACGTTGTGCTCTATGCCTTAACGGGAAATTACAAGGCAGATCAGGCGCACTACCCAGAAATGCTCCACCGTTTAGGGCAGAATAGTCCCAATGATCCATCTTCCCAAGGCGCGGAGGGAAATGCACCATGATGTTTGACTTTGCCCCCGCTCTTCCTTTTTGGCTTCTAGGAAGTGTCGCGACTATTATTATAGGAGCCACCCTTTATGGCACCATTAAAGGAGCAAAAGGCCTCATATGGCGTGCTCTTGCTGTTTTTGTTCTGTTAATCTGGATCGCTGGGCCGCGCTCTGTTCATCCGGTTTATAAAGCAGTTCCACAAGACGCTTTGCTTATCGTTGATCAAACCCCTTCAATGCAGGAGAAAAATCGAAATACACTTGCCGATAAAGCTGCTGCACAACTCACAAAAGAAGCAACCCAACTTCCCGGCCTCACCCTTCACCGCATTAATGTTTCTGGCGGAGATAACCACGGAACGCGTTTGTTCCATGCTCTCACCCAAGCCGATATTCCGCGTAGTCATTTTGCTGGCGCCATTGTTATCACAGATGGGATGGATCATGATGTTCCCCATCATCTTCCGTCTTTATTTCAGCGCAAAAATGGCTCCCCTCTTCCGCTCCATCTTCTACTTACGGGCCAAGGGGAAGAAACTGACCGCCGTTTACGCATTCTCAACACTCCTCCTTTTGCGATTGTCGGCCAGAAAGCGACAATCCGTGTGCAGGTGGATGACCTTGGTGCACCAGAGGGAAAGACAGCAACTCTTTCTGTTCGCACGGGAGATGCAGCACCGACCACTCGGCTCATTACAGTCGGTCAGCCTCAAGATATTACCATCCCCATTCAAAAACCTGGAGAAACGCTTATTAACTTATCCGTTTCTCCTCTGGATGGTGAGGTCTCAAACTTAAACAACAGTGATGTTCTCCATATTCGTGGGGTACGTGATCGACTAAAAGTCTTGCTGGTGTCTGGTATCCCCAATCAAAGCGAACGTGTCTGGAGACGCCTCTTAAAAGCCGATCCTTCTGTTGATCTGGTGCATTTTACGATTTTACGTTCTCCTTCTGCGGATGATGACACCCCGCTGTCTGATCTCGCTCTTATTCCCTTCCCCGTTGAAGAACTTTTTCAAAATAAGATTAGCAGCTTTGACCTCATCATTTTAGATGGCTTTCGCAACACTAATATTTTGCCCGAAGAATATATTACCAATATCGCAAACTATGTTCGCAATGGAGGAGGACTACTTATCACAGCAGGCCCTGAATTTACTCAGGATGGCTCGTTACAAAACACAAGCTTAGCTCAAGTTTTGCCGGCTCATATTGCTAATAATGGCATTATCACACAATCTTTCCGCCCAGCGTTAACTGAACTTGGTGAGGTTCATCCTGTCACAGCCGGACTAGGCAACAGTCATAATTGGGGGCCATGGTACCGCGCGGCCAAAGTGGATGATTTCCACGGAGAAAACATCATGAGCGGGCCCGATCATACCCCGCTACTGCTTCTCGACCACGTCGATAAAGGACGTGTCGCTATGCTCTTATCTGATCAACTCTGGCTGTGGGCTCGTGGAGAAGGAGGCGGAGGACCACAGGCTGAACTTTTACGTCGTCTCTCTCATTGGCTCATGAAAGAACCCGATCTCGAAGAAAACCGCCTGACAGCACAAATCAGTAATAACCAGCTGATTGTTGAGCGACATATGCTCAGCAAAGGGAATGTCACTCCTGAAGCAGTCGTGATCCTTCCCAATGGCCAAAAATCATTATTGCATCTTGCCGAAGATAAAAAGGGCCTTTGGCATGGAAAAATGCCGATCCATGGATCCGGTATTTGGACGGTTCGGCAAGATGGGTTGGTTGCTTTTGCCAGCCCATCAGAACAAGACCCTCTTGAACGACAAGACCTACGCGCTACCGCCACACTTATGGGACCTCTGTCACAACACTCTGAGGGCAGTATCTCATGGATTGGCCAGAAAATGCCTGCCCTTCGCCAAGTGCAGGCTGGTCAACCTCTTTCTGGCAATGGCTGGATCGGCCTTCCCGTTTCACAAGCTGCTGTGGCAGGAGAAACGCGAACGCATAATCTTTTATCAGGATGGGTTGCCATGCTACTCTCCCTTATGTTCTTAGGAGTTGGTTGGTGGAGAGAGGGAAGATAATTTGTATCAGATTACACGTTCAGGACTCGCGCGAAATAAAAAATCCCATTATAATGGATTCATGAGACTGCCTCTGAACTTCCCCCGCCTTTTGCTTATAGCAGCCCTTAGCACAACACCAACCATCTTGGTGCCTTGGCATTCAGCACATGCCCAAGATGCGGATGACGCAGAAGCTGAGCAAGAAGCGGAAGATGCAGCCAAGAAGCAAGAAGCTCGTAAGGCTGCAAAACGTGCTGCTCCTCCCTCTGCTCTTCCTGGGGCAGAAGCATCAGACGATGATGGAGGTGGGCACGCACGTACAGACGTAAACCCAACCAATGCCCTTTTTGATGCTATTAATAATGGCTCACTCAACGCTGCAAAAGAAGCATTGAACCGTGGTGCAGATACAGGCGCACACAACGTTATCGATCAAACACCACTTGATATGGCGATTGACTTAAATCGACGTGATATCATGTTTCTGCTTCTCTCTATGCGCGCCTATAACCCTGATGGGCACATCGAATCTAATATTTCAGACGATGGTATTGTTATGAAAGATGGGAACGGCCATCTCTCTATTGGCGGGACGACAGCAAAGAAAATGGCTCCTCGCCCAGTTGCACCACGCTTTGATCAGAAAGGATCACACTCTGATCCGGCCTCTGGATTCTTAGGTTTCGCAGGAAGATAAAAACAAAAAAGCCGGGCGTTCTTTCCCGGCTTTTTTATATCTTTTCAAAGCAATTACACCTTATCCAACATTGCGCAACGCAACACTCTCCTGACGTAATACGTCAATTTGAACAAACTGCTTCTCACGTTCAAAATACCAAAACGTCCAGCCATTGCAGGATGGCGCACCCGTCAACATTGCTCCCAATTTATGGATTGAGCCACGCTGATTACCTGAGACCAAAGTGCCATCGGGCGTTACGGTTGCTTGTAATCGCTTCTGACGATCATATAATTTTGTGCCTGCTGGAAGCTGCCCTGTCTCTACAAAACTCCCAAACGGAATACGAGGCTGCTCTCTTTTTGCAGGAGTAACGGCTAACTGTTCAGACGAAAGGCATTCTTCACGCGCCACACGCTCACGGGCAGCAGCCACGTAATCAGGGTGGCGTTCGATTCCAACAAAGTGTCGTCCAAGCCGCTTGGCAACAGCCGGCGTAGTTCCTGTTCCACAAAAAGGATCCAGCACAATATCATTTGCATTCGTTGATGCGACTAAAACACGGTGCAGCAAACTTTCTGGTTTCTGCGTAGGGTGTAATTTTAACCCATGCTCGTTCTTTAAACGCTCATTGCCCGTGCATAACGGCAAGTACCAGTCCGAGCGCATTTGCAAATCATCATTCAGAGCCTTCATGGCCTGATAATTAAATCGATATCGACTTTGAGAACTTCTCGCTGCCCAAATTAATGTCTCATGCGCATTCGTAAAACGACGCCCTCTAAAATTCGGCATCGGGTTGGATTTACGCCAAATAATATCGTTTAAAATCCAAAAACCCAGATCTTGTAATAATGTCCCTAACCGAAACACATTATGATAAGAGCCGATAACCCAAATAGAGCCATCCTTATGCAAAATTCGGCGTGCTTCTGTTAGCCATTCCCGTGTGAAATGATCATACGTGGCATAATCATCAAACTTATCCCACTCGTCATCAACACCATCAACAATGGTTTCATCTGGACGGCGCAGCTCTCCACGCAATTGCAAATTATAAGGTGGATCAGCAAAAATACAGTCAACGCTTCCAGAAGGCAGCATTCTCATTGTTTCAATGCATTCGCCTCTAAGTATTTGGTCTAAGGGGAACTCACTACTCATACTGCATCTGCCTTTGCGTCAATAATACTACGAATTGGCGCAAATCCGCGCCTGTGATGAGGAGTTACCCCTCTCATCTTCAAGCCGCTCAAATGAGCAGCCGTCCCATACCCCGCGTTTCTTTCCCATCCATATCCATCATACCGCCGGGCTAAACGCTCCATCAGACGGTCTCGGGTAACTTTAGCAACGATAGAAGCTGCTGCGATGGAGAGGCTGATATGATCCCCTCCGATCACCATTTTTATAGGGCATGGCATGTTTTTGGGGGCGTGTTTCCCATCAATCAATGCCAGATCAGGTATATGACCAAGGTTCAATAGAGCACGTTTCATGGCTAAATGCGTAGCCTGTCCAATATTGATCTCTTCAATCTCTTCAACGGAAGCCGCTCCTATTCCTATGTAATAATCGGGAGCAGCCTTCAGTGCTTGATAGGCCATCATCCGTTTTTAGAGGAAAGCTTTTTGGAATCATCCAAGAGTAAAAGCATGTCCCCTTCTGGAGGAGAGGTAAAAGCCACTGCTGCAGCTACAACAGGCCCTGCCAAAGGACCACGCCCCACTTCGTCAATACCGACGACTAAACCACCATGGGCTGCTTCAAGGGCGTAATCAGGCATATTAGGGCTGTTTCTCCAGCAATCCAGTTCTACCGAATCGGTTATGAATCATAGCGACTCGGCTGGGAAGCCCTAAATTTAAAAAAATTCAAAAATATAACTTAAATGTGTCTTAAAGGACTCTCTTCAACGCTTCGTTACAACTCTGCATGATCGTCTGATTGAGGTTCATTAGAAGAATGTGACGCTCCCTCAGAGTTTTGATTGTGAATTTGGCGGATCTGTTGCTGAATCTGCGGCCATTCCTGCAAAACCTTTATCGTATTAACTCCGTACAAAACGACACTGACAGCAAAAATAAGCCGTCCCTTTTTTAAAATTTTCAGCCTTTTCCAAAAATAACCCGGTGAAAATATCCACCACCAAAAACTAGGCGGTTTTTTATTGGTTTGACGTATTAAGCTCCGATCCATTGTTAAGGCTAAAAAATAAAGAACAAATATAATAAATGAAATGACAGATGCTGCTTGCTGAGCCTGCTCAGAAGCAACATGCCGCCACTGAAAAATATAAAATGTTAACCGATCAATTGCCCATGGGCCAACCAACATAATCCATGCCCAGTATTCGGGTATCTTCCCCGAACGCAAGCGCGTTAACCCAGATAATGGCAATATTAATCCAGATTTTGCGACAGGCTTCCACTCATCTCCAAAAGAAGACGTCCATACTAACGTTTCTAACCCAATCCTCCGCTGAACAATCAGCTGCAAAATCTCATCTCGAGAGACAGGTCCTATTTGTTGCCCATTATTTTCATAGAACCATTCCATTAAAAAAGCCTCCTGGATAAACCCAAGAGGCTTCTAGCACATTTTTCTCGTATAAGAGAATTAGCTGCTTTTACGACCAAACAGCAATCCACCAACGATAATGCCAACAACAGTCGCAATGACAACAGAAATCAATGGACGGTCTTGAACGAAAGCTGTTGCAGCTTCGAGCTTTGTTTCGCCTTCATCGTAAAGATCAGCAAATTCCTGCTGAGCCATACCAGAAAGTTGGTCAAATTTACCATCAGCCTGCATTCCTAGATCACCAGAAAGACCGCCAACGCCATCTTTAACGCGGCCTTTTGCTTCATCAAGAAGACCTTCTGCCTTTGTTTTTAGTGTATCAACCACGTTCTATCTCCTCAAAACCGTGTTTCATATCTGCTTAACGAAACATGAACCACATGGATGCATTAAGATTAAGCAACGAACGCTCCAAGAGACAAGAGGTCATCACATATTGATTATCACATTGTTGAAATCTGCTTAGAGAGATCTATTGAACCCCAAATTCATTGCAAAAACTTAACATTTATTTAGCTTCCTGTCCTTCGCTATATTCAGTATCTTCTTTATCAATATGCTAAAATAGGTAAGGTCGTTTCTTCCTGTTATTATAGAATCAATCTCATATTGCTGAATACGAAAGACTAACGACTATGGATCAGCCGACGGCCGACACCACCAGCGACCGCCATCACGATAGCCATGCTCATCATGCAAAAAAAGCTTCTCGCAAACGCTGGCTGATTTGGCTTATCCTTATCGTTATTATTCTCCTAATCGGGTTTGCTTTTTTTCATCCCACAAAGCACTCCCATAAAACAAATAACCTTGCTGGCAACGTTCAGCCAGTCGCAGTAACCACCGCACATATTGATGACATGCCCGTCGTCTTACAGCTACTTGGTACTGTTGTTCCCATTACAAATGTAACCATCACACCGCGTGTCAATGGCCATATTCTGGATGTGTATTATCAAGAAGGGCAATACGTTCATAAAGGCGATTTACTTGAGCTCATTGACCCCCGCCCTTACGAAGCAACGCTAGCCCAATATCGAGGCACATTAGCTGCTGACCGCGCTCAACTCGAAAAAGCAAGAGTGGATAACGCACGTTACCAACGCCTCATCCGCCAGAACTCCACGTCTGCCATGACCGCCCGGGATCAGGAATTTACCGTTCAGCAACTGGAAGGTACGGTTCAATTCGATGAAGCGAATGTCCGTAATGCCGAACTCAATGTAATGTATTGCCACATCTTAGCCCCCGTTGATGGACGCGTCGGTATTCGCGCCCTCGATAAAGGCAACTATGTCACCGCGGGGCAATCAGGCGGATTAGCCATTCTGACCCAAATGCAACCCATCTCTGTTATCTTTACATTACCCCAAAACCAAATTGGAACTGTTGCAGACCAACTCCGGGAAGCTGGTGCTCTAACAGTAGATGCTTGGAATAGTGACAACACACAAAAAATTGCCTCTGGCACTGTTAAAGCTTTAGATAGTCAGATTGACACAGCGACGGGAACTGTTCGCTTACGTGGTATTTTCTCTAATGAAGACCTCCACCTCTTCCCTAATGAATTTGTTAATGCTCACCTCCTCGTAAAAACACTTCATAATGTTCTCATTCTCCCCGGGGAAGCATTACAAACTGGCCCAGAAGGCCCATTCGTCTACCGTGTTGAGCCGGATATGACGGTTAAAGATATTGCCGTAAAAGTTGGAAACACAGACACTCAGAATGCTGTCATCCTTTCAGGAATAAAAGCGGGAGACCGTGTGGTTACAGATGGAGTGAGCCATTTACGACCCGGGCAAAAAGTTTCCATCCCAAACGACAAACATTCATAATTTCTTTTAAGGAACAGCAAGACCGTGAACCCGTCCCGCTTGTTCATCGAACGTCCCGTTGCCACCAGCCTCCTAATGTTCGCTATTTTGCTAAGTGGTTTGCTTGGCTATCATTTCCTTGCTGTTTCTGCGCTACCACAAGTTGAATACCCCACCATAACCGTATCAACCTTCTACCCGGGCGCTGGGCCTGATGTGATGAGCACGTCCATCACTGCCCCTTTAGAAACAGAACTTGGCCAGATGCCGGGGCTTGATCAGATGACATCCCAATCATCAGGTGGGGCATCTGTCGTTACACTGCGCTTTGATCTTGATATGTCTATGGATGTTGCCGAGCAAGAAGTTCAGGCAGCAATCAATAATGCCAACTCTCTCCTACCTTCCGACCTGCCGGCTCCCCCCATTTATGCCAAGGTCAACCCAGCAGACACGCCCGTTCTCACTCTAGGGATCACATCCAAAACCTTACCGCTTCCTGAGGTCGAGGATTACGTCAACACAAGACTTGAACAAAAGATCAGTCAAATTTCGGGGGTTGGGCTTGTCTCCCTGTCTGGTGGGAACCGCAAAGCCTATCGTATTCAGGTTAATATACCCAAACTCACCTCTTACGGTATCGCCATTGATACCCTACGCACCATCATTACAACCGTAAACGTCAACTCCCCGACAGGAACGTTTGACGGGCCGAAAAAAGCAACATCCCTTCGCATTGATGGGCAGATCCAATCTGTGGATCAGTTAATGAATCAGGTTATTGCCTATCAAAATAACGGCCCCATTCGTGTAAGAGATATTGCTACGGTTGTTGAAGGCGCAGAAAATTCTCAGCTCGCGGCGTGGAGCAATAGAACGCCTGCGCTCATTCTCAATGTCCAGCGCCAGCCCGGCGCTAATGTGATTGGTGTAGTCGACAACGTTTTATCTATCCTTCCTCAACTGAAGAAAGATCTTCCTCCTGGGATCGATATCACTCCCCTAACGGACCGCACCACGACAATCCGTGCATCTGTAAAAGATGTGGAATATGAACTCACTCTTGCCATGGTTCTGGTCGTGGGAGTGATTTTCGTTTTTCTACGCAATATCCCTGCCACCATCATTCCCAGCCTTTCTGTTCCATTATCTCTAATTGGGACGATGGCCGCCATGTATCTGCTTGGCTTCTCCCTCGATAATCTGTCTCTTATGTCACTCACCATTGCGACGGGATTTGTCGTTGATGATGCGATTGTCGTCATTGAAAATATCGCACGCTACGTCGAGGCTGGTGAAGATCGTTATACAGCAGCCCTTAAAGGCTCTCAGGAAATTGGCTTCACCATCATTTCACTCACCGTCTCTCTTATTGCGGTGCTCATTCCATTACTTTTCATGAAAGACGTTGTCGGGCGGCTCTTCCATGAGTTTGCCATGACGCTCGCCGTAACGATCGTTATTTCCGCCATTGTCTCCATAACCCTCGTCCCAATGATGTGCGCCCGAATGCTAACGGACACGCATGCGCACTCTCAAAGCAATAGCCTCTGGGCCCGGTTTTCGAATAAAACAGAAGATATTATTCACGCGATCATTGCCACATATGGCCGGTGGCTGGATGTGGTTTTACACTTCAGAACCACAACATTAATTGTCACTGTTGGAACGATCATTCTCACCGGCGTTCTCGCTTACACCATTCCAAAAGGATTTTTCCCCACACAGGATACAGGCGTTATTCAAGGCATTTCCGTTATGCCTCAAGCCATCTCCTTCGATGGTATGCAAGAAAAACAAGCGGCTTTAGGAAATGAAATCCTCAAAGATCCTGATGTTGCCAGCCTCTCCTCTTTTGTTGGGATTGATGGTCAGAACATGACCCTTAATGTGGGTCGTTTTTTAATTAACCTAAAGCCACAAGAACAGCGCACTTCAGACCTTCCAACGCTGTTAAACCGTTTAAGCCAAATCAGCCATAACGTTGTCGGGGCAGAGTTTTATGTTCAGCCTATTCAAGACCTATCTCTTGATTCCTCTGTTTCTGCCACACAATACCAATTCATCTTAGAGAACCCAGATTATAACACTTTCACAACATGGGTTCCCAAATTTATTTCAGCCCTTCAGCATGAACCATCTTTATCTGGTGTAACCTCTGATCTGCAGGCAGAAGGGTTAATCGCGCAAATCTATCTGGATCGGGCGACGGGAGCACGTTACTCCATCACACCACAAACCATTGATAATCTCCTATACGACAGTTATGGCCAGCGCCAAATTTCAACGATTTATACTCAAGCCAACCAATATCGCGTCATCTTAGAGGCTATGCCCACCCTTCAGCATGACCTAACCTCTCTTGACCACCTCTACCTTCCGGGAATTTCCTCTCAAGCAGGCGGAAGCACTACTGGCCCAGCACGTCAACCCACTTCTGGTCTTGTGCCACTTAATCAGGTCACGACCATTACTCACAGCACTGCTCCACTGCTCATCAGCCACTATGGGCAATTCCCTGCTACGACCATCTCTTTTAATGTGACCAAAGGATATTCGCTGGGGCAAGCGACAAATGCTATCGAACGTGTTGAAAAACAAATCAACCTTCCCCCAGCCTTTCAAACCTCCTTCCAAGGAACCGCTGCGGCTTTCCGTTCCTCATTGTCAAATGAAGTTTGGTTAGTTCTTGCTGCCATTATCGCTGTTTATATTGTGCTCGGCGTTCTCTATGAAAGTTTGATCCATCCCATCACCATTTTGTCCACTCTGCCATCAGCCACCATCGGTGCCTTAATTGGGCTTTACCTCTGCGGGATGGATCTTGATATTATGGGTATTATTGGAATTGTACTCCTGATCGGGATCGTGAAGAAAAACGCTATTATGATGATTGATTTTGCTTTGGAAGCTGAACGGCTTGAAAAGCAATCTCCTCTTAACGCTATCCGGCAAGCAGCTATCTTGCGCTTTCGCCCTATCCTTATGACCACGCTTGCAGCTCTGTTCGGGGCCCTTCCTCTCATGCTTGGCCATGGCGTTGGCTCAGAACTACGGCGCCCACTTGGTGTTGCTATCGTCTGCGGACTTATTCTTTCTCAAATCCTCACTTTATTCACAACACCTGTTATTTATCTTTTCATGGATCAACTGGGCAAAAAAACGAAGTCCCTCTTTAAACGCAATTCACCAACACGTCCGCCTCACCATAACCCCAATAATGCTTCATGAAACTCATACGCCTTTTCGTCATGAGGCCTGTGGGCACGTCTCTCATGGCCTTGGCGCTTCTGCTTGGAGGATTAATCGGATATTTACATCTCCCTGTTGCTGATCTTCCTAATGTTGATTTTCCTGTCATCATGGTCACCGCCAACCAACCAGGCGGTGCTCCATCAGAAATTGCAAGTACGGTTGCAGCCCCCCTAGAGCGCCATTTAGGGGCTATTTCCGGCGTGACGGAAATGACCTCAGAATCAACCGTCAATCAAACACGGATTACTCTCCAATTTGATCTTTCAAGGGATATAAACGGCGCTGCCCGAGACGTAGAGTCTGCTCTACAAGATGCCCGTCAAGACTTACCTTCTTCCCTCAGAGCAAACCCGACCTACCGAAAAGCCAATTCCAATGGGCCACCCGTCATGGCCTTCACGCTTAGTTCCACTACACATACCCCACAAGAACTTTATGACTTTGCGACCAATGTTTTGGTTCAGCAACTCAGCCAAATTCAAGGAGTTGGGGAAGTTGATATTCATGGAGGTGCCCTCCCTGCCGTTCGGGTTGAATTAAACCCTCTCAAATTATTTCGTTATGGAATTGGCTTTGAAGATGTTCGTGCTGCTTTAGCATCAGCTAATGCTCATACTCCCAAAGGTTTTATTGACGCACACGGCACACGCCTCACCCTTACGACCAATGATCAAGCAACGAATGCCAAAGATTACCATGATCTTGTTATTGCGTATCGCAATGGGCAGCCTGTTCAACTCACAGATGTCGCAGACATTCAAAATGGTCTTGAAGATATTCGCCAAGCAGGTTTTTTCAATGGGAACCGAGCTGTTATTGGAGTTATCTTCACACAGGGCGGTGCAAATATTATCCAAACAATTGATGGCATCCGCAGCCGCTTACCTTTCCTAAAAACGGCCCTTCCCGGCAATACATCTCTGCATATTATGATTGATCGCTCTCAAACTATTCGAGCGTCATTACAAGATACCAAGCAAACCCTTATCATCGCTGTTGCTCTTGTCATTATTGTCGTCCTGCTTTTTCTCAGAAGTGTATCAGCCATTCTGATCCCAGCTCTTGTTGTCCCTGTTTCTATTATTGGAACATTCGGGTTTATGGCTCTGGTTGGGTATCAACTCGATAATATGTCTCTCATGGCTCTCACGATTGCGACCGGCTTTGTCGTCGATGATGCCATCGTCGTTTTAGAAAATATCACACGCTATAAAGAGATGGGATATTCACGTGAAGATGCTGCAATCTATGGCGCAAACGAAGTTGCCTTCACTGTTTTTTCTATCACGATCTCCCTGATCGTAGTCTTCGCTCCAATTATGTTCATGGGAGGTATAGCAGGTCGGCTTTTCCATGAATTCTCTATGGTAATGGTAATAACATTATCTATTTCCATGATACTCTCCCTCTCCCTAACTCCTATGATCAGCGCTCAAATTCTGAGCCACAATCCTTCGTCAAAACACCCTTTCTGGACCAAAATTAATTCTATTCTTGAATATACGATTAACCACATTGCACTGGGTTACGAACACTCACTCATATGGAGCCTACGCCACCGCCTGCTTATTGTTTTATCTCTTCCAGCCACGCTTATCCTTGCCGGCTTTCTCTTTGTAAAAATGCCAAAAGGCTTTTTCCCTTCCGAAGATACCGGCCAACTCATGGGGCGTGTTGTCGCAGATCAATCTATTTCCTTTCAAGCACTCCGAACTACCGTAGCTAAGACCATGAAACTGATTGCCGCAGACCGTGATGTCGCAGGCGTTATGGGAGGGGCTGGCGGGCACGCAGCAAATTCTGCCAATATTTTTATCAGTTTAAAGCCCAAAGAGCAGCGCAATGATCAGCTCGCTACCACCATCCAAAGGCTTAACCATACATTCCAAAAACACGTTGTTGGGGCACAACTCCGCCTCCTTGCCCCCGGCTCTGTCCGCATAGGCGCCCGGGGAGGAGACGGAGCTTATCAATACGCCCTTGAAGGTTCTTCTGCGGAGGAATTGTTTGAATGGACACCTAAAATTGTATCCGCCCTCTCTAAAATCCCCCTTCTTATGGATGTCTCTTCCAATGTAGAAGAAGGCGGTCAAGCAATCGCTCTTGGTATTAACCGTGATACAAGCTTTCGATATGCTATCACTCCTCAACTCATGGCCAACACGCTCTATGATGCTTTTGGTCAACGTTCTGCATCGATCATTTATAAAGAACTCAACCAGTATCGTGTCATTATGGAAGTGGCACCCGAGTTTTGGCAAAACCCTGCAACGCTTCAGCAAATATGGGTAAGTGCATCGGCTGGAACCGCAGCAGGTGGCACGGCTTCTAACAATTTACGTGTTAGAGCCACAGAAACGACCAACACACTCTCGCAAAGCGAACTTTCCTACATGAACTCCATGGCGAACTCCCTCGCCGGCGGCAAATCAGCATCAAGTGGTGCAGCCGTTACAACCAATGCTGAAAAGATGGTGCCTCTTTCTGTATTAAGTCACCAACGTTATACAAATACTGCCCTTGCTGTAAGCCATCAGGGACAATCTGTTGCCACCACCATTTCCTTTAATCTGGCACCTAATGTTTCTCTAGGCCCTGCGGTTCAAGCCATTGAATCGACCATGGTCAAACTTCATGTCCCTTCCACTATCCATGGTGGATTTGCAGGGAATGCCGCCGCTTTCCAAAAATCTGTCAATGATGAGCCTTTACTCATCCTTGCCGCCATCGCTGCGGTCTATATTATTCTTGGTGTGCTTTATGAAAGCCTTATCCATCCTTTAACCATTCTCTCCACCCTTCCCTCAGCCGGTGTTGGTGCTCTTTTTGCCTTACAGCTCTTTGGTGAAGAATTTTCTTTAATGGCGATGATCGGCGTTATCCTTTTAATTGGAATTGTAAAGAAAAATGCCATCATGCTGATTGACTTTGCCATTAAAGAACAACGAAATGGAGTTCCAGCTTTTGACGCCATTCAAAAGGCCAGTATCCTACGTTTTCGTCCCATCCTTATGACCTCACTTGCTGCTGCTTTTGGTGCTGTTCCTCTCATCATAGGAAGCGGCTATGGCAGTGAATTGCGTCATCCTTTGGGGATTGCTATTCTTGGAGGCTTGATCTTCAGTCAGCTTTTAACGCTTTATAGTACGCCTGTTGTTTTTCTTTATCTTGATCGTTTTGGTACCATACTTGGCAGCATCCCTAAGTTCCTGCTTGTCCACCTACGCATTTCATCACGGAAAACAAAACCCTAATGCCTATATTTCCCCGCCCCCAAGCATCCGTGCCTTTACATCCATTACATTTCGCACCTCTTGCTCTTCCCTTATTATTAGCCCCTTTACTCAGTGGGTGTATCCTTGTCGGGCCCAACTATCATAAACCAAAAGCCATTATTTCTTCCAAATTTAAGGAAGCCCCGCCTCCTCCTGGATGGAATAAAGCACAGCCAGATCTAGCTACATTTCCTAAAGGCAACTGGTGGATTATTTTCAATGATCCAACCCTTAATGAGCTTGAAGAGCGGGTAGCCACATCCAATCAAAGTCTCAAACAATATGAGGCACAATATCGTAAAGCTGCGGCAACGATCGACTCAATCCGCGCTCAGCTCTTCCCGACCCTAAACGGAACATTCAGCTATAACCGTGCAGCAAAAGGCGGAAGCTCCGTTAGCCTTGGGAATAATCAATTCCAAAATACCGGGACCACCACCAACACGTGGCAAACAGGACCATCGGCAAGCTGGACCATTGATGTATGGGGCAAAATCCGACGCCAAATTCAGGAACAAGTAACGGCTACACAAGCAAATGCCGCACTCGTTGCCAATATGAAGCTCTCTTACGAATTACAATTAGCACAAGACTATTTCAGCTTACGCTATCAAGATAGCTTAGTCGATCTGTTCACACGGAATGTTGGCCTTTACAAACATAACCTACAAATTCTGCAAAACCAGCTTGATGCCGGCGTTGCTAATCCAACAAGTGTTTTCCAAGCGAAATACCAGCTTCAATCCACCCAAGCGAGCCTTGCAAATGCTCATATCGCTCGTGCTCAATATGAGCATGCTATCGCTGTTCTAACGGGCCGCCCGCCTGAAGAACTTACTATTCCCCCAATGCCATTGCCTGATAACCTTCCACCAGCGCCATTATCTACCCCATCCATGCTCCTTGAAAGGCGCCCGGATGTAGCACAAGCAGAGCGCAACATGGAATCAGCCAATGCAGAAATTGGCTACGCTATTGGCGCATTCTATCCTGATATCACTTTATCAGCATCCTACGGCTATAGTGGAAATCCGCTTCAGCATCTTATCCAAATTGCCAATCGAACATGGGGATTAGGGGCAGCTGCCTCTGAAACCATATTCCAAGGAGGGGCACGAACAGCCGCCGTTCGTCAGGCAGAGGCGGATTATGACAATGCGGTTGCTAATTATCGACAAACCGTTCTTTCTGCTATGCAGGACACAGAAGATCAGATGTCAAACCTGCACTATCTTGCTGATCAATTAAACTTACAAAACCAAGCCATTGCCAGCGCTCAATCCGCAGTAACGGTTTCCATGAATGCCTATCTTGCTGGGACAGAAATTTACACGACAGTTATTGATGCCCAACAAGCAGCGCTGCAATATGAACAAAACCAATTGAATATTCGTCAGCAGCAATTCCTTTCTGAAATCAGGCTCCTGACAGATCTTGGCGGCGGGTGGAATATCAATCAATTACCGACTAAATCTTCCCTGCAACAAGATAACCCTTTCCTGCCATCTTTCATTCAGAAAGATAAAAACGGCCGTTAACAAAAAAGCGACCTACTAAGGGTCGCTTTGTTGCCGCACTCTAACACACATTAACTATTACTTCTTGGCACTCCATAAACGTGCCAACAGCACCCCACTCACAAATGCAGAGAGCACAACAAACCAAGGTTGATCTAGCGTCAAATCCTGAACTAACGATTGGCTCTCCTTTGCAGCAGAGCAAAGTGTTTTCCGTACCTTCTTACAATCGAATAGCTTATCTGCTCCCTCTTGAAGAGGACGAACACTTTCATCCAAATAAGCTTCTAAATCTGCATCCATCATAAAGCTCCTCTTTTCACTCAATAACTTCGCAATAATATACCATAAAAAAAGGAAGCCCATACATATGAGCTCCCTTTCTAAAATTACAGTACGGAATCTGTATTTAGTGTCCAACTGCTGTCGTCTGCTCCCCACGAGCAGCAACTTCTTCATTATAACGGCGCGCTTCTGGCGAAATCGTCAACACTAACGTCATCCCGGCAGAGGCAAGATAAATCACCGCAAATGTCCAGATCACATATTGCATTCCAGGGCCGAAAACAGCAGAGCACAATGCTACAATGGCAGGACCAACCCACGTAGATGCTCCAGCCCCCAATCCTAGAATAGACAAAGCTGCTGCTTTTTCACGCGGAACAATCTGCGGCATTAACCCTGAAAGAGGAACGAAGGCAGCCACTGTAGCGCCGTAAAAAATACCTGCAGCCGCAACTGCCCAGAAATTTCCTGTAAACCACAGCGGAACATAATAGAATAATGGAATTGCTATAAAACCACCAATTCCACCAAACACAGATACAACCAAACGGTGCCCCAATGTATCTGCGACCATGCCTGAAACAAGGTTAAACAGGATGTTACTTAAAAAAATCAGTGAGAGAAGATTCAACCATTGCTCAAGCGAGAAATGAAGTTCATCGACAAAAAAAGCCGGCATAATTGCCAAAAATGCATATTCTGAAGACGTATCAATAATACGAACAATACCTGCGACCAAAGTCTTTGGTTCACGCCACATAATACTTAACGAACCAAAGAAAATATCCTTAGTCGGCACACTTTCTGGTAATAGCCTTTTCTTTCCGGTAGGCTCATGCGTGAAAAGAAGAGCTATCAAGCCTCCAATAATGACCAGCACCAATGAGCACCAAAAGGTTTTCACCTCGCCGAGGTAAGGAATGGTATAACGTGCAAATTGAGAGCCTAGCGTTGGCAAACCGGCAGAAAACGAGAACCAAAACCACCCCGCAGCAGACCCTAGCATGGATGTCGGTGTTGCCGCTGCAATCCACACAAGAAAGCCATATGCAAAAAGTGGATAAGCGAAACCACGTAATGTATAAAATAAAAGGATCATTGAGCCATTATTGGGCCCTAGTCCTAACGATAAAAACCCAACTTCGAACAGAGCCCATAAGAAAAGGCCGATCCACATAACCTTTTTCGGCCCCATCAAATCAGACAGCGGACCAGAAAACCAAGCCGCTATCATGACTGTAACACCATAAAAGGTGAATAATTCGTTTACAAAGCCCTGATTATGACCGTGATGAAGCATAAAGGTATCAAGATACCCCGCCTCTACACCGTCTCCAACCATGAATAAAAGTAAGCCAACAAAAGCCCAGAAAAGAGATCGTGGAATACCGAGGATTTCGGCTAATCCTCGCTTGGATGATGTTGCTTCGGTCATTAGAGATGCTCTCCAAATCTAAGGACGCATCATAGATTGTTTCGATCTCATTACCAAAACAATATGAATCCGTCGTTGTAGCCCCTACGAGAGTGCTCGGGGTCAATTCAGACGTGACAGAACAGAAGACGATAAAACTTTTTATGAAAGAACCACACAAGTGGATCTTACCTGTCCTGATTCACTTTTTCTGAGCGTAACATAATTATGACGCAAATGTGAACCGATTCACATAAAAAAAGCCGATGCTTTTATCGCATCGGCTTTCCTACTCAACTCAATTCAGTCGAATTAAGCTGCAGCTTGCTCTTCAGCAACTGGTTTAGGACCACTGTCTTGGCCTTTTGCCGCAACATCCCGATCCACCAATTCAATCACAGCCATATCTGCATTATCACCATAACGCATACCAGCTTTAAGCACGCGGGAATATCCGCCTGCACGTGATTTATAACGCTCTGCTACTGTCGAAAAAAGCTTCGATACAATTGCGTCATCACGCAATTGAGCAAAAGCTTGACGACGAGCATGCAGATCACCACGCTTACCAAGCGTAATCAACTTCTCAACGACAGGACGAAGTTCTTTCGCCTTTGGAAGAGTTGTTGTGATCTGCTCATGCTTAATAAGTGCAACTGCCATGTTACGGAACATAGCAGCGCGGTGAGAAGATGTGACGTTTAATTTACGTCCGCTCACACCATGACGCATTGTTAATTTCCTTAATCTTAGAAGTTCTCATCAAGACGCTTGGCGAGATCTTCAATGTTCTCAGGTGGCCAAGCAGGGACATTCATGCCAAGCGACAAGCCCATACCGGTGAGAACTTCCTTGATCTCATTAAGCGATTTACGCCCAAAGTTTGGCGTACGGAGCATTTCCTGTTCGGATTTCTGCACCAAATCACCAATATAGACGATGTTATCGTTCTTGAGGCAGTTTGCGCTACGCACAGAAAGCTCAAGCTCATCAACCTTACGCAGAAGATTACGATTGAACGGTAGATCATCTTGTGGCTCTTCCTGCTCAACAGGACGAGGCTCATCAAAGTTGATGAAGAGCTGCAATTGATCCTGAAGAATACGGGCTGCAAGAGCCAAACTATCTTCAGGTGTTACAGCGCCGTTTGTCTCAACCGTTAACAGCAGCTTGTCATAGTCAGTAACCTGACCAACACGCGTCTGCTCAACTTTGTAAGAAACGCGGCGTACAGGAGAATAAATCGCGTCAATCGGAATCATGCCAATAGGCGCATCCTCTGGGCGGTTTGCTGCTGCTGCAACATATCCTTTACCCATATTGACGGTAAACTCCATGCCGAGCTTTACACCATCATCTAAAGTACAAATCACAAGGTCTGGATTCATGATTTCAATATCATGCCCAGCCTGAATTTGCCCCGCAGTAACTTCTCCTGGCCCTGTAGCCGTCAAAATCATGCGCTTTGGCCCCTCACCATGCATACGCAAAGCAAGTTGCTTAACGTTAAGGACGATATCCGTAACGTCTTCACGCACTCCAGGAACCGCTGAGAATTCATGCAGAACGCCATCAATTTGAATAGCAGTAACTGCTGCACCCTGCAGAGAAGACAGAAGAATACGACGCAGCGCATTCCCAAGCGTCATACCGAAACCGCGCTCTAACGGTTCTGCCACTACAGTAGCAATACGCGAAGGAACCGTGCCGGGCTCGACTTCAAGCTTCTCCGGCTTGATGAGGGACTGCCAGTTTTTCTGGAGAACCAAGGTCGTGGCCTTTCAAACAACGAAGCCCGCCAATTAAATTGGCGGCACCTGGCCCGCACGGATCGTGCGGTAGAAGATGCAATAACGACAAAAGCCACTCTATGAAAAGATGTGGCATTTCATCACTTAGACGCGACGACGTTTACGCGGACGACATCCATTATGTGGAACCGGTGTCATGTCGCGGATAGACGTAATCGTAAAGCCAACAGCCTGCAGCGCACGAAGTGCACTCTCACGACCAGAACCTGGACCAGAAACTTCGATCTCAAGCGTTTCCATACCATGTTCACGCGCTTTACGGCCTGCATCTTCTGCAGCAACCTGAGCAGCGTATGGTGTAGATTTACGCGAACCTTTGAAGCCCTGTGCACCAGAAGAGGACCATGCAATTGCATTACCCTGTGCATCGGAGATGGTAATCATGGTGTTGTTAAACGTGGAAAGCACGTGTGCCACACCAGAGATAATATTTTTGCGCTCTTTCTTACGAATGCGCGGCGCTGCGGCCTTAGCCATAATAGAGGTCGTCCTAAAAGTTAACGAGTACGTCTAAAGTGATGAAAAAGCTATACGCGATTAGCGCGTAACTTTCTTTTTACCAGCAATAGCAACAGCTTTACCCTTACGCGTACGCGCATTGGTATGAGTACGCTGACCACGAACTGGCAAGCTGCGGCGGTGACGTAGACCACGATAGCTACCAAGATCCATCAAACGCTTGATGTTCATTGCTGTTTCACGTCGAAGGTCACCCTCAACGCGATATTCACTATCGATAATTTCACGGATCTTTACGATCTCATCATCTGATAGTTCGTTTACGCGCTTAGCATCAGGAATGCCAAGCTTGCTGCAAATTGCTTGCGCTGTCGACGGACCAATGCCGTAGACATAACGCAGGCTGATGACCACCCGCTTGTTGGTCGGAATGTTTACGCCGGCAATACGTGCCACGCCAAATCTCCCATCGACACGGCCTAACCGTGCCTACCTGTTTACACTGTCGATCAGAATTGGATCGATTGCATTACAGCTAAACTATTTTCCCCTAAACCGATTCCAAGGGACATAATACGTCTATAACTGTAAATAGCTTGAAAGCGCGGAATATACTGTTCTCCCGCACCCTGTCAAACACCAATGATCACTTTTGCGTGATTATTGGTGTTTTATTTTTATACCTTACCCAATCAAAGCATCTATCGACGCCCCAACATCATCGACAGAACGCATTCCATCGATCCGTTTTAGGCGACCAGCCTTTTCATAATAAGGTAAAATAGGCGCTGTTTGTTGGCGATAAACTTCTAGTCTTGACCGCACCACATCAGGGTTATCATCCGCACGGCGCGTACCGTCTTCCCCTGTGCGCTGCTCAAGGCGTTCCAAAATCTGACCTTCATCCACTTCCAACAAAATGACAGCACCAATCGTCTGGTGCGTCTTAGAAAGCATGCCATCTAATGCAACAGCCTGACTTTCTGTCCGAGGGAAGCCATCAAGAATAAACCCGTGGGCACAATCAGATTCCGCGATACGGTTCTCAATCATGCTCACCATGACAGGGTCAGGAACAAATTGTCCCTTTTCCATAATAGCCTTTGCTTCTTTCCCGAGTGCTGTTCCTGCCGCAACTTCCGCACGAAGCATATCACCCGTCGAAATCTGCTTTAGCCCATATTTCTGCTCAAGACGCTTCGCCTGCGTTCCTTTTCCAGCCCCAGGAGGGCCTAGAAGAATAATATTCATCGGCGTTTTATCCCACTCGGGACCCCATTATTCCGTCCACCTCGATTCCGCTTCTGCTTACGAATCAGTCCTTGATACTGATGTGCCACAAGATGAGACTGCACTTGGGTAACGGTATCAATCGTAACGGAAACGATAATGATCAAACTCGTACCACCAAAATAAAACGGGACATTATATTTACTGATCAAAATCTGCGGAAGAAGACACACAACAACCAGATAAAGAGCACCAATTGCAGTTAAACGTGACAAAATACGATCTAGATAAACAGCCGTATTAGCCCCAGGCCGAACACCAGGAATAAAGCCACCTTGTTTTCTTAAGTTATCCGCTGTTTCTTGTGGGTTAAACGTAACCGCTGCATAGAAATAAGAGAAAAACACAATCATCGCAGCATAAAATAGCATGTACAGAGGCTGCCCCTGACCAAGCTGCTGCCCCAAAACCGACAACCAGTGCGGCATGGAGTGTTTATTACTCATAAATCCAGAAATTGTGACAGGGATCAACAATACCGAAGATGCGAAAATAGGAGGGATGACCCCTGCCGTATTAACCTTCAAAGGCATATGTGTTGAATCACCACCATATATCCGATTGCCAACCTGACGCTTTGGATACTGTATGATGATCCTGCGCTGAGCCTGCTCCATAAACACAATGAATGCGATAACAGCAATCGCCAACACAAGGAAAACAAGCACAAACACAGGAGAAAGAACTCCTGTCCGACCCAACTCAAACAAGCTTGCCAGAGCATGAGGCAAGTTTGCAACAATCCCCGTGTAAATGATCAGAGAAATTCCGTTCCCGACCCCACGCGCTGTAATCTGCTCACCTAGCCACATTAAGAACATCGTTCCGCCCACAAGTGTAATCACACTTGAGATCAGAAAAAATGGTCCAGGCGACACAACTGCAGTTGCTCCGCCTTGTGCAGTCATATTTTCTAGCCCAACGGCAATCCCGTAAGCTTGAAACAACGCGATAAAAACTGTCAAATATCGTGTGTATTGATTCAGTTTTTTACGCCCAGACTCTCCCTCTTTTTTCATCGCTTCCATGGAAGGAAGAGCTGTAGAGAGAAGCTGAATAATAATAGAAGCACTAATATAAGGCATAATATTCAGTGCAAACACTGTCATACGCCCAAGCGCACCACCGGTAAACATGTCAAACATGCCTAAAATACCGCCTTGGTGCTGCGCCAAAAGCTGCCCCATAACAGTCGCATCAACTCCTGGAACAGGGATATATGTTCCAAGGCGATAAACTATCAGAGCAAGAAGAGTAAACCAGATACGCTTCTTAAGTTCAGTTGCCTTTGCAAAAGAACTCAAATTGAGATTGGCGGCGAGTTGCTCTGCTGCGGAAGCCATCCCCCTGTCCTTTCATGAAAACAGCGCCACCGTACATATGCACGGGACGCTGCTCTCTATCTACCCATTCCAGAACGATTATTCTGGAAGAAAGACATCTTAGGCCTCAGCCTGAGTCTCTTTCTTTGGTGCAAGTACTTTTACAGTACCACCAGCTTTTTCAACAGCAGCAATCGCTGTTGCTGAAGCGCCATCAACCTCAATGGTCAGCTTATGGGACAATTCGCCTTTTGCAAGCAAACGCACACCATGAACCTTACCATTCACAAGGCCAGCAGCACGTAATGTTTCTGCTGTCACTGTGGATGATGCATCCAGCTTTCCTGCTTCAATTGCTTTGGAAAGAGCACCAAGATTTACAGGCGCGTATACTTTACGGAAAATGTTAACAAATCCGCGTTTTGGCATACGACGATATAAAGGTAGCTGACCACCTTCAAAACCGTTCAAAGAGACACCTTCACGAGCCTTTTGACCCTTAACACCGCGACCGGAAGTTTTTCCCTTACCGGACCCAATGCCACGTCCAAGACGCTTTTTACGATAGCGAGAACCCTCGTTATCGCGCAATTCGTTGAGGTTCATATCAATCCTCCACCTTAACGAGGTGGGCCACTTTACGGATCATTCCACGCACAGCTGGAGTATCCTCCAGCCGACGTGTGGAACCAATTCCGCGCAAACCAAGACCTATTACCGTCTCTGCTTGACCAGGCTTGCGACCAATAACAGAAGCGATCTGCGTCACCTGAATGGTTTTACCCTTTTCAGACATTAGCAGCCTCCCCAGCATTATTCTGGTCGCGCTTACCAAAGATCTCAGCAACTTTTTTACCACGTCGTGCTGCCACGTTACGTGGGCTTCCTGCTTTTTGAAGAGCAGCAAAAGTCGCTTTAATCATGTTGTGTGGGTTACGCGTTCCCAAGCTTTTAGCAACAACATCGTTGATGCCAAGGCTCTCAAAAACAGCACGCATCGGACCACCAGCGATGATTCCCGTACCTGCTTCAGCTGCACGAACGACAACCTTACCTGCACCATAATGCCCAAAAGCATCGTGATGAAGTGTCCGACCTTCCTTCATAGGAACACGGATCATGCTGCGCTTAGCGCGTTCTGTAGCCTTACGGATCGCTTCAGGAACTTCGCGAGCTTTACCCGCTCCGTAACCAACGCGTCCTTTCTGATCGCCAACAACAACCAACGCTGCAAAAGCAAAGCGACGGCCACCCTTAACAACCTTAGCAACACGATTGATCGTTACGAGCTTATCGACCAGATCATCGCCCTGCTCACGTTCACGACCACCACGGCCGCCTTCTTTTGGCTCTCGTGCCATGTATGATCCTCCTTAGAACGAGAGTCCGCCCTCACGGGCAGCCTCAGCTAGGGCCTTGACCCGGCCGTGATAGACATAAGCGCCGCGATCAAACACGACGGTCTTTACACCAGCTTCCAGTGCGCGTTCTGCTATCAGCTTTCCGATAACAGACGCGGCGTCAACATTCGCGCCAGTCTTACCGTTAGAACGGATGTCTTTTTCCAGCGTAGACGCACTAGCAAGCGTACGCCCCTGAGCATCGTCGATGATCTGGGCATGAATATGTTTGCTGGAACGGAAGACCGACAAACGCGGCCGGCCGCCGCTCTTGCGACGAAGCTGGAAACGAAGCCGTTGACGACGACGCTCCTGCATTCCTTGCTGCGATGCCATTATTTCTTCTTACCTTCCTTGCGACGCAGAACTTCAGTTTCGTAACGAACACCCTTACCTTTATAAGGCTCAGGCTTACGGAAGCTGCGGATATCAAGAGCAACCTGACCAACACGTTGTTTATCATTACCTTCAACAACGATGGAGGTTGGACGAGGCGTGGTGATTTTTACATCACTTGGTACAGGGTACACCACATCATGGGAGAACCCAAGATTCATAACCAAGTTAGACCCCTGAACAGCAGCACGAAAACCCGTACCCTGAATTTCAAGAGACTTCGTAAAACCAACAGAAACGCCTTTAATTACGTTTGCAATCAAAGCGCGTGTTGTTCCCCACATAGTCCAGTTGTCACTGGAACGACGTCCAACTGGAGCAACAGCAACCTCATTGCCCTCAATCTTAACGTCAACATAGCGAGAAACAGGAATACTCAGTTCACCACGCTTACCTTTGGCTGTAAAAACGCCATTAGCAAGGGCAACTTGGACGCCTGACGGAACTTCTACAGGATATTTACCTACACGAGACATGCGCCCCTCCTTAGAAGACGCGGCAGAGAACCTCGCCACCAACATTGGCAGCGCGGGCCTCAACGTCCGAAAGGACGCCACGTGGGGTGGAAAGGATCGACACACCAAGGCCCGCATAAACGCGAGGAAGTTCCTTGATCTTCGAATAAACACGACGACCAGGCTTAGAAACTCTGTGAATTTCTTTAATTACTGGTTGTCCGTCCGTATATTTCAACTCAATACGCAATTGAGCTACACCTTTACGGACTTCTTCAAGTGCAAAACCGCGAATATACCCTTCACGCTTAAGAGCTTCGAGTACATTCGAGCGCAGTTTTGACGCCGGAGCCACACAAGCGGCATGACGAGCACGCTGCGCATTGCGGATCCGGGTCAACATATCACCCAGCGGATCAGACAAAGACATTTAACCTACCCTTTACCAGCTCGACTTAACCATACCAGGAATCTGGCCGGTAGAGGCAAGATCACGCAGAGCAATACGGCTCAACTCAAACTTGCGATAATTTGCACGAGGACGCCCAGAAACCTTACAACGCAAACGAACGCGCGTTGCAGACCCGTTACGAGGCAATTTCGCCAACTTTAAAGTCGCTTCAAAACGGTCTTCGACCGAAAGAGAACGATCTTTGATGATATTTTTAAGAGCGGTCCGTTTTTCTTTATCGCGCTTTGCCAAAGCTGCACGATGGTTATTACGGTTAACCGCTGAGACCTTCGCCATCTCGAATTTTCTCCCGGAACCTGTCAGGCCTATCCCGACGGTTTTCCAATCAGCACTATATAGAGGAATTCGACCTTCAATTAAAAGGCCGAATCCTAAATTTTTAGCATGATCGGTCTGAAAAGTAATCTAATCAACCTTGAAAAGGTAGATCGAAAGCTTTCAGCAATGCTTTTGCTTCAGCATCTGTCTTCGCAGAAGTAACAAAAATGATGTCCATTCCACGAACAGCATCAATTTTATCATACTCAATTTCTGGAAAAACAATCTGCTCTTTAATGCCCATGGCAAAATTACCACGGCCATCAAACCCTTTATTCGCAGGTAGACCACGGAAATCACGCACGCGAGGCATAGCAATTGTAACTAAGCGGTCTAAAAATTCGTACATCCGCTTGCGACGTAAAGTAACTTTACATCCAATTGGCAAACCTTCACGAATTTTAAAACCTGCAATCGCTTTACGTGCTAGAGTTTTAACAGGCTTTTGCCCAGAAATAGCTGCCATTTCGGCTACGGCTGCATCAAGCTTCTTTTGATCGCCTGCTGCTTCACCAACGCCCATATTCAACACGATTTTTTCTAACCGTGGAATTTGCATTGGGTTTTTGTAACCGAACTGCTCGCGAAGCTGTTGCTTCAGAACGTCTTCATAACGCTGCTGCATACGTGGCAAAGCGGTTTTTGTATCGCTCATCTCTTGCCCCCTCAGCCTTCAATCACTTCGCCGGTTGCCTTAGCAACACGAACTTTGCGACCATCATCAAGCACACGGAACCCAACACGTGTTGGTTTTCCACTCTTTGGATCAACCAATTTCAAATTGGACAAATGGATCGGCATTTCACGTTCGATAATACCGCCCTCACCGCCCATCCGGTTAGGCTTCGTATGACGCTTTGCAACAGCAACACCACGAACTACAGCTTTTTCTGTTTTTGGAAAAACAGAAAGAACTTCGCCACGGACTCCTTTGGACTTGCCGGAAAGGATCAGAACCTGATCACCTTTTTTAATACGAGCAGCCATTATAGCACCTCCGGTGCCAAGGAGATAATCTTCATGAACTTACGTGCACGAAGCTCACGAACGACCGGGCCAAAAATACGTGTTCCAATTGGCTCTTGCTGTTTATTAATAAGAACAGCAGCGTTCTTATCAAAACGAATAGCAGAACCATCAGCACGACGCACGGGATAAGAGGTACGAACGATAACGGCTTGATGCACGTCACCTTTCTTTACCTTACCACGAGGAATAGCTTCCTTTACGGATACGACAATGATGTCGCCGACCGAGGCAGTCTTTCTTTTGGAACCACCCAGTACCTTGATGCACTGCACCCGACGTGCGCCAGAATTATCTGCAACGTCTAGGTTGGTCTCGGGATGTATCATGTGCCTACCCCCTTACGCGCTAACTGAAGAAGATGCTGCGGACAGATCCTCTCCATTACGAGCAACAACAGCCCAAGTTTTACGCTTGGAGATTGGTGGACATTCTTCAATACGAACAAGGTCACCAACCTGGCAAACATTCTCTTCGTCATGAGCCGCATACTTTTTAGAGCGGCGAATGAACTTTTTATACAGGGGGTGCATAACACGACGATCGACAAGAACAGTAACTGTCTTATCCATCTTATCGCTTGTTACCCGACCTGTCAGGACGCGCCTTGGCATCGTCCGTCTCCTCTCAGGACTTTGCGGCGGACGTTTTAGCGCCCGCACGGTTCTTCGATTGATGCATCAATGTCTTAATGCGAGCGATTGCGCGCCGCACGACTTTGACGTGACTAGCGTTTTCTAGCTGACCTGTAGCCGCTGAAAAACGTTGATTGATTTGTTCACGCTTTAGCTCGACGAGAAGAGTTTTCAACTCATCATCGCTTTTTGCGCGCAAATCAGCAGACTTATACTTGTCAGCCATCTTAAGCGTCTCCGATACGCTGAACAAACTTGGTCTTGATCGGAAGCTTAGCAGCTCCCAAACTCAATGCCAAACGAGCAACTTCTGGTGGAACGCCTTCGATTTCAAACAAAATGCGTCCCGGCTTCACACGAGCCGCCCAGTACTCAGGAGACCCTTTACCAGAGCCCATACGCACTTCTGCAGGCTTTGTCGAGACCGGAAGGTCAGGAAAAATACGAATCCATACACGACCAGCACGTTTCATCGCACGAGTAATCGCACGACGCGAAGCTTCGATCTGACGAGCGGTAATACGCTCTGGCTCAAGAGCCTTCAGACCATAAGCCCCGAAATTTAATTGTGTTCCACCCTTTGCAAGACCGTGAATACGGCCTTTATGGGCTTTACGAAACTTAGTCCGCTTTGGAGAAAGCATGTTGTTTAATCCTCAATCAGCACCAGCAAGAGAACTGTAGGCTAAATGCCTACAGATCAGCGTTGTGGAGCCTGCTCAGCAGCACGGCGATCTTGTGCCAAAGGATCCTGGGCCAAGATCTCGCCTTTGAAGATCCAAACCTTTACTCCACAGGCACCATAAGTCGTCATGGCGGTAGCAGTCCCGTAATCGATATCCGCACGAAGAGTATGCAAAGGCACACGACCTTCACGATACTTCTCATCACGAGCAATTTCGGCTCCACCAAGGCGTCCGCTACATGTGATACGAATACCCTGTGCGCCAAGACGCATTGCTGATTGAATCGCGCGTTTCATCGCACGACGGAAAGCAACACGACGCTCTAGCTGCTGAGCAATATTCTCAGCAACCAATGTCGCATCGATCTCTGGCTTACGGATCTCAACAATGTTCAACGCAACATCAGTTTTCGCCATACGGCTCAACTCTTTGCGCAGAGCATCAATGTCCTGACCTTTTTTACCGATCACAACACCAGGACGTGCTGCATAAATCGTAATGCGAGGTTTCTTCGCAGGACGTTCAATAACAACACGAGATACACCAGCACCAGACAACTTACGACGCAGGAATGCACGTAACTTCAAATCTTCATGCAACAAGCGTGCATAGTCCTGACCTGCATACCAGCGACTATCCCAAGTGCGGTTTACACCGAGCCGAAGCCCGATTGGATTGACCTTATGTCCCATGGGTTAAGCTGCCTTCTGTTCTTTGCTGGTGTCCTGTACATCTGCACGTTCAGCAACAACAATCTTCAGATGACTAAAGAATTTTTCAACGCGTGCTGAACGCCCACGACCACGTGCATGAAAACGCTTCATGACGATCGATTTACCAACTTCAGCTGTTTTAACCACTAAGCGGTCAACATCCAACTGATGGTTGTTCTCGGCATTCGCAACAGCGCTCTCAAGAGTCTTCTTGACTTGCTGAGCGATACGACGACGTGAAAAAGTCAAAGCGGCAATAGCTTTGTCGGCTGGCTGGTTGCGAATCATCGCTGCAACCATGTTCAGCTTACGCGGGCTAACACGGATGTTGCGCGTAATTGCTTGCGCTTCCGTATCAGCGAGCGTGCGGATATGTTTTGGCTTACTCATATCTCTTAGCCCCGCTTTGACTTCTTGTCAGAGCCATGGCCAGTATAGGTACGTGTTGGTGAGAACTCACCAAACTTGTGACCGACCATATTCTCTGTAACCTGAACAGGCAAAAACTTATGCCCATTATAAACGCCGAACGTAAGTCCGACGAACTGTGGTAAAATCGTAGAACGACGTGACCAGATTTTGATCACTTCATTACGACCAGAAGCACGTGCTGCTTCTGCTTTACCGAACAGATACCCGTCAACGAACGGGCCCTTCCAGACGGAACGTGCCATCTCTAATTGCCCCCTCTTACTTACCGGACTTACGACGACGGATAATCAAGCTGTCCGTCTTCTTATTAACGCGAGTTTTATAACCCTTAGTTGGAATACCCCAAGGCGTCACTGGATGACGACCACCGGAAGTACGCCCTTCACCACCACCATGTGGGTGATCAACAGGGTTCATCACGACACCACGGTTATGTGGACGGCGACCCAACCAACGAGTACGTCCTGCCTTACCCATATGTTGGTTCATATTGTCTGGGTTAGATACAGCGCCAACAGTCGCCATACATTCACCACGGACAAGACGCAACTCACCAGATTGAAGCTTAATCTGAGCGTAACCTGCATCTTTACCAACAAGCTGAGCGTAAGTACCCGCAGAACGAGCCAGCTTACCACCTGCACCAGGCTTCAACTCGATATTGTGAACAATCGTACCAACAGGCATTGCCCCTAGAGGCATTGCATTGCCTGGCTTTACGTCTGTTTGCGCGCCAGAGACAACACGATCACCAGCTTTAATACGTTGGGGAGCAAGAATATAAGCAAGCTCGCCATCTTCGTACTTAATTAAAGCAATGAATGCTGTACGATTAGGATCGTATTCAAGACGCTCAACTGTAGCTGCAACATCAAACTTACGACGTTTGAAGTCAACATAACGATAAGACTGCTTATGCCCACCCCCACGGAAACGTACTGTTGTACGCCCGTGGTTGTTACGACCACCAGACTTGTTCTTACCCTCTGTCAGCTGCTTAACCGGCTTACCTTTCCAAAGGTCGCTCCGATCAATCAGAACAGTATTACGCGTGCTTGGCGTCGTGGGATTAAAGTGCTTTAGTGCCATTAGTAAATACCCCGCTTCAGCCTAACTTTGCCGTCAGGTCAATGGATTGACCTTCTGCAAGACTGATATACGCCTTCTTAATATCAGAACGGCGACCAGGACGCCCTTTGACGCGCTTCGTTTTACCCTTCTGCACAAGTGTGTTTACACCTGTTACCTTCACATTGAAGAGTTTTTCGACAGCTGCTTTGATCTGCAGCTTTGTAGCTGCTGGAGCGACCTTGAAAACAACCTGATTACGCTCAGAAAGCAATGTTGCTTTCTCGGTAATCAAAGGAGCACGAATAACATCATACAAAGCTTCTTGAGAAAGATTCTCTGCGACTTTACGTGCATTTAGAACGTTAGAAGCTGTCATGCTAAGCGCTCCTTCAGACCCTCAAGCCCTGCACGTGTAATCACGAGCATATCATGGTTGAGGATATCATAAACGTTTGCGCCGATTGTAGGCAAAACGTCAATTTTAGGCAGGTTTGCAACAGCACGAGCAAACTGCTCATCAACTGCGCCATCTACAATTAGAGCAGATGTCCAACCTAAAAGCTTTAGCTTAGCAGCAGCTTCTTTGGTTTTTGTAACGCCATTAGCAGCGTCCAAAACAACCAGCTTTCCATCTGCAGCTTTCTGCGCCAACGCAGAAATCAAGCCTAAACGACGTACTTTTTTCGGCAAATCATAACCATGATCACGGACAACCGGACCATGCACTACGCCACCTGTACGGAACTGCGGTGCACGCAATGAGCCCTGACGAGCAGAACCCGTTCCTTTCTGGCGGTATGGCTTCTTGGTCGTTCCAGAGATCTCACCCATACCTTTTGTACGATGAGTTCCTGCACGGCGCTTCGCCAACTGCCAGTGAACAACGCGCGCCATAATATCGGCACGAGGTGCAACTGAAAAAATCTCTTCCGGAAGCGTGATAGATCCTGCGCTACCGTTATCGAGGGTTTTGATATCGTATTCCATGCCCCTCGTCCTCAACCGGCGGCTGCCACAAATGCTGCCGGATATGGCGCATCAGCATGGCGAGCCTTCTTGATTGCATCACGAACCAGCACTAAGCTGTTTTTCGCACCAGGAACCGCTCCTCTGATCATAATCAGATTACGTTCCACATCTACAGCTGCCACTTCAAGATTCAACGTTGTTACACGTTCATCTCCCATATGGCCGGCCATCTTCTTACCCTTGAACACTTTTCCAGGGTCTTGGCGCTGTCCTGTAGAACCGTGAGAACGGTGACTAATGGACACACCATGTGTCGCTTCAAGCCCTGCAAAGTTATGACGCTTCATAACACCTGCAAAACCTTTACCTTTACTCTGGCCCGTAACGTCCACTTTTTGCCCAACAGCAAAATGAGCAGCAGATAGTTTTGACCCAGCTTCAAGCAACGCATCCTCCGCAACGCGGAATTCAACGAGATGCTTCTTTGGCTCAACCTTGGCGCGGGCAAAATGACCACGATTTGCTTTGGTAACATTTTTTACCTTAGCTTTTCCAAGACCAAGCTGAACAGCTGTGTAACCATCGCGCTCGCTTGTACGAGCATCCACAACCTCAACTTCATCAAGGTGTAGAACAGTTACAGGCACATGAGTGCCATCTTCCTTAAATAGCCGGGTCATCCCCAGCTTTTTTGCAATCAATCCGGTACGCATCGTCTGGACCTTACAGTTTAATCTCAACATCTACGCCAGCGGCGAGATCGAGCTTCATGAGGGCGTCCACGGTCTGCGGGGTTGGCTCAACAATGTCGAGCAGCCGGCGATGTGTTCGAATTTCGAACTGTTCGCGGCTTTTCTTATCCACGTGTGGAGAACGATTCACCGTGAATCGTTCGATGTGCGTCGGCAGCGGGATCGGACCCCGAACCCGCGCACCCGTACGCTTCGCCGTGTTTACGATCTCTTTTGTGCTATTATCAAGCACACGATGATCGTACGCCTTTAGGCGAATGCGGATGTTCTGGTTGTCCATAGTTATTAATTCGTCCAACTCGAAAATTCGGGTCTCGTCCTACCGCCATTACGCTTGAAAGGGAACCCCGATCAGAAAAAAAATCTGATCGGGGTCCAACTTTCTAATGGCGTTTACTTGTAGGACTTAGGCGCTAATTGAAGAAACTACGCCTGCACCTACAGTACGACCGCCTTCACGAATAGCAAAGCGCAGACCTTCGTCCATAGCAATCGGAGCAATAAGCTCGACGTCCATAGCAACGTTATCGCCTGGCATTACCATTTCTGTGCCTTCTGGCAACTCAACAACCCCGGTTACGTCCGTTGTACGGAAGTAGAACTGAGGACGGTAGTTGGAGAAGAATGGTGTGTGACGTCCGCCTTCTTCCTTCGTCAGGATGTAGGCTTCAGCTTTAAACTTTTTATGAGGTGTGATTGAACCTGGTTTAGCCAAAACCTGACCACGCTCAACATCTTCACGCTTCGTACCACGAAGAAGCGCACCAATGTTATCACCTGCCTCACCACGATCAAGAAGCTTACGGAACATTTCAACGCCCGTAACTGTTGTCTTAACCGTATCCTTCAGACCAACGATAGCAACTTCGTCACCAACGTTAACTGCGCCACGCTCAACACGACCGGTAACAACAGTACCACGACCTGAGATTGAGAATACGTCTTCGATCGGCATTAGGAATGGACGATCGATTGGACGCTCTGGCTGAGGAATATATGTATCAACAGCTTGCATCAACTCAAGAACACGGTCTTCACCAATTGCTGGATCACCATCTTCTAGAGTTACAAGAGCTGACCCCTTAACGATAGGAATATCGTCACCTGGGAAAGAGTAGGAAGATAGAAGTTCACGAACTTCCATTTCAACCAACTCAAGCAACTCTGGGTCATCAACTTGATCAACTTTGTTCAAGAAAACAACTAGAGCTGGAACACCAACCTGACGTGCAAGCAGAATGTGCTCACGTGTCTGTGGCATTGGACCATCAGCAGCAGATACGACAAGGATAGCACCATCCATCTGAGCCGCACCGGTGATCATGTTTTTAACATAGTCAGCGTGGCCTGGGCAGTCAACGTGAGCATAGTGACGATCAGCCGTCTCATACTCAACGTGAGCTGTAGAAATAGTGATACCACGAGCACGCTCTTCAGGAGCAGCGTCGATCATATCATACGCTCTGAATTCTGCACCACCGGATTTAGCCAGTGTTTTTGTAATAGCAGCAGTCAGAGATGTTTTACCGTGGTCAACGTGACCGATGGTTCCAATATTACAATGCGGCTTATTCCGCTCAAACTTAGCCTTTGCCATCGTCTTTCTCCAAAACTCTACTCGAAAGGTAGAGGTAAGACTGAAAGTTCAATTCAACAAAATCCAAATAGACTCTGTTGAACGCCCTTTAGCGGGTTATAGTTACCAGCGATAGTGACTGAAAGCTTTATTTGCTTCAGCCATACGATGGGTGTCCTCACGCTTCTTGACGGCAGCGCCACGATTGTTGATCGCATCCATCAATTCGTTAGACAAACGTTCCTGCATCGTGTTCTCGCCACGTTTACGAGAAGCATCAATAATCCAGCGAATAGCCAGAGCTTGACGACGCTCAGCGCGAACCTCAACAGGAACCTGATACGTAGCTCCCCCAACACGACGAGAACGAACTTCAACAGCTGGCTTTACATTATCCAGTGCTGAATGAAACATTCCGACGGGGTCTGCAGACGAACCACCACGATTGCGCAAAACTTCAAGCGCACCGTAGACGATACCCTCAGCAGTAGATTTTTTGCCATCATACATAAGCGCATTCATGAAGCGCGTAATGACAACATCTCCAAACTTCGGATCGGGAAGGATCTCACGCTTAACAGCGCGGTGACGGCGACTCATTCCAAATACCTCTTACTTCGGACGCTTCGCGCCATACAGCGAACGGCGCTGACGACGTTTTGCGATGCCCTGCGTGTCAAGCACGCCGCGCAGGATGTGATAACGCACACCGGGAAGGTCCTTTACGCGCCCACCACGGATAAGCACAACACTGTGCTCCTGAAGGTTATGACCTTCACCCGGAATATAGCTAACGACCTCGTACCCGTTGGTCAGACGCACCTTAGCGACCTTACGCAAAGCGGAGTTCGGCTTCTTTGGCGTCACTGTGTAAACACGGGTGCAAACACCACGTTTTTGGGGACATCCCTGTAATGCAGGGACCTTATTCCGCTTTGCGGCCGGCTCACGGCCGTTCGCGATCAACTGGTTGATGGTCGGCATGCGCCCTTCCCAATCCTTGTCCTATTTTGAGACAGAAATCTTATTATCCCTGCCATGACATTTAATTATTCAACACACAGAAAGAATCCATGTGTCATCCCACACTTAGCAAAGAAGGCTACATTTTGCAGCCCACTTTCTTTAATAGCCTATGGCCTTAGCCTCCCCTTCGTTGAAGAGAAGGCGGCACCATATGCAATTTTTTTCTTCGACGGCTTCTATATCACCTTTAACTGGTGAGGTTAAGCCTAGGGCGCGAAAACTACGAGGGCTTCCGCCTTTAGTCAAGCCTTTCAATACAAAATGAGCCGATTCTTAAGCTTTTACTCAAGAATCGGCTCTAATAAAGCACCCGATTAACGTATTTTTAAGTGTGCCTTAATATTATTCAGCAGCATCCTCGATTTTTTTCGAAGGAATTCCACTGACTCTTGCCCGGTCCTGACTCGCAGCAATCGTCCGCAAACGATTAATCACGCTTCCTGTTCCTGCTGGAATGAGTCGGCCAACGATGACGTTCTCTTTCAAGCCATTTAGCGTATCAACCTTGCCGGACGTTGCAGCATCCGTAAGAACCCTTGTTGTCTCTTGGAAGGACGCGGCCGAGATAAAGGACTGCGTCTGTAGGGAAGCTTTGGTAATACCTTGTAGCACGGGCATACCCCTTGCTGGCGTATCACCATTCTCCATGAGGCGCTGATTCTCTATCTCGAACTCAATACGATCAACCGTTTCCCCAATGAGGTAGGTTGAATCGCCGGGTTCTAGCACCTCTACCTTCTGAAGCATTTGCCGCACGATCACTTCAATATGCTTATCGTTAATCTTCACACCTTGAAGACGATAAACATCCTGAATTTCATTCACCAAATAATCAGACAGAGCTTCGACGCCCATCACCTTCAGAATGTCATGCGGCACGCGAGGTCCATCCACGAGGGGGTCACCTTTCTGCACGAAGTCACCTTCCTGAACAGAAATGTGCTTTCCTTTTGGAATGAGGTACTGCGTTTCTTCATCCGTTTCATCATTCTTTACAATGATGCAACGCTTAGACTTATAGTCTTTCCCGAACTCAATACGGCCATCACCTTCGGCAATGATCGCATGGTCTTTCGGACGACGTGCCTCAAACAGCTCAGCAACACGTGGCAAACCACCGGTAATATCACGTGTTTTCGAACCTTCACGTGGAATACGGGCGAGCACGTCTCCGGCGTTTACTTCAGCACCATTCTCAACAGACAAAATACTATCTGGGGAGAGGAAGTAACGAGCATCATTGCCATTCGCAAGTTTGACAACGTTGCCAGAAGCATCCTTCAACTGCAAACGAGGCCTTAAATCGACACCTTTTGCAGCTTGTTTGTAATCAACAACAACCTTCGAGCTTAGACCTGTTACTTCGTCCATTCGCTCCACAAGCGTAATACTGTCGATTAGGTCCAGATACTCAACCTTACCTGCACGCTCGGTAATAATTGGAAGGGTGTATGGATCCCACTCGGCCATCTTCTGACCGCGTGTTACCTCTTCACCTTCACCTACCATCAAACGCGCACCATAAGGCACACGATAACGCGAACGTTCTACCCCATTTTCATCCACCAATAGAATTTCACAGTTACGTGACATCACTACGGGAACTTTTTGTGAGTTTTCTACAACGTTACGGTTCTTGATCTTCACAACGCCATCACGCGCTGCTTCCACCATGGATTGCTCCGCACCACGCGTTGCCGCACCACCAATATGGAAGGTACGCATGGTCAGCTGTGTTCCTGGTTCACCAATCGATTGAGCTGCAATAACACCAACAGCCTCACCGATGTTAACAGGTGTACCACGGGCAAGATCACGTCCATAGCAATGAGCACAGATACCGACACGGCTATCACATGTAAGCACAGAACGAATTTCGACGCTCTCTACCCCTGCCTGCTCAATGACATCTGAAAGAGCTTCATCAACAAGCGTATTGCGTGCGACAAGGAGTTCCTCAGTCACAGGATGCAACACATCTTTTGACAATGTGCGACCGAGAATACGCTCAGATAGTGAAGAAACAACCTCACCACTATCCATAACAGCTCGCACTGTTAGCCCACGCTCCGTTCCGCAATCTTGTTCAACAATGATGCAGTCCTGAGCAACGTCCACCAAACGACGTGTCAAATAACCAGAGTTTGCGGTTTTAAGCGCTGTATCGGCAAGACCTTTACGCGCACCGTGGCTCGAGGTGAAGTAATCGAGAACCGACAAACCTTCTTTAAAGTTTGCAATAATCGGTTGCTCAATAATTTCACCCGATGGCTTCACCATCAGACCACGCATACCCGCAAGCTGCTTCATCTGCGCTGGCGACCCACGAGCACCAGAATGGCTCATCATCCAAACAGAGTTCGTTGGCTTACCAATAACCTGCTTGGAAATTTCCTTCAGCATCGCCGCTTGAACTTCGTCTGTGCAGCGTGACCATGCGTCAACAACCTTGTTGTAACGCTCACCAGCTGTAATCAGACCATCCTGATACTGTTGCTCAAACTCTTTTACTTCTTCAGAGGTTTTAGCAACCAACGTCTTCTTGGCTTCTGGGATGATCATATCATCCTTACCGAAGGAGATACCTGCGCGAGCCGCATGACGGAAACCAAGTTCCATCAAACGATCACAGAAGATAACCGCTTCTTTTTGCCCACAGTGACGGTAAACCGTGTCGATAACGTCTGACACATTTTTCTTGGTCAGCTGCTTATTAATCAGCGCAAAGGAAATATCTGAATGCTTTGGTAAAATCCGAGCAATCAGCGCACGCCCTGGTGTCGTTACAAGGGTTTCACGAACTGATTTACCATCAGCGTTCACTGTTGTTAAACGCAGACGAATTTTATCATGTAATTTAAGAGAGCCAGACAACATGGCACTCTCAATTTCAGAAACATCGCCATATGCTGGTGGGCCGGCTTTAACAACCTTTCCATCAACAATTTCAGCCTCATCCGGCGTTTCACGATATTCAGGAACTTCCAAGCTCAAATAGTACAAGCCAAGAACGATATCCTGAGAAGGAACAATAATCGGCTTACCATTCGCAGGGCTGAGGATGTTATTGGTCGACATCATCAACACACGCGCTTCTAGCTGTGCCTCTAAGGAAAGAGGAACGTGCACAGCCATCTGATCACCGTCAAAGTCTGCGTTAAATGCAGTACAGACCAGTGGATGGAGCTGGATCGCTTTACCTTCAATCAGTGTCGGTTCAAACGCCTGAATACCCAAACGGTGAAGTGTTGGCGCACGGTTAAGCATAACCGGATGCTCACGGATAACTTCTTCAAGGATATCCCAAACTTCTGGACGCTCTTTCTCAACCATCCGCTTTGCAGCTTTAATGGTTGTCGCATGACCGTACTTTTCAAGTTTCGAATAAATAAATGGCTTAAACAATTCCAAAGCCATTTTCTTTGGCAAGCCACACTGATGCAGTTTCAGTTCCGGGCCGACCACGATCACAGAACGACCAGAATAGTCGACGCGCTTACCCAAAAGGTTCTGACGGAAACGTCCTTGCTTTCCCTTCAGCATATCTGACAAAGATTTTAATGGACGTTTATTTGCACCCGTAATCGCACGGCCACGACGACCGTTATCAAACAGCGCATCAACCGCTTCTTGCAACATACGCTTTTCATTGCGAACAATGATATCTGGCGCACGAAGCTCCATCAGTCTTTTTAGACGATTGTTACGGTTGATCACACGACGATACAGATCGTTCAGATCAGACGTTGCGAAGCGGCCACCATCCAATGGCACCAATGGACGCAATTCCGGCGGAATAACCGGAACGATATCCATGATCATCCAATCTGGATTTGAACCACTTTCTACAAATGATTCAACCAGCTTTAAGCGCTTAACTAGTTTTTTACGAGCCGCTTCTGATGTCGCCTTACGTAATTTCTTACGCATCATCGTTTTTTCAGAATCTTCTTCCATGACTTCAGCGTCATAGTCGAACGGATCTGGCAAGCCTTTTGCTTTAGCGGCTAAACTTAATTCACGCTCTTCGGCGTTAGGAATACCCCAGTTATAGCTGGATAAAGCGCGTTTAATGGCTTCCGCACCAATTCCAACCTCAATACCGGCATCAGGATATTCATCCAGAAGATCTTCACACCGAATTTCATCCAGAAGATATTGATCGCGCTTTTTACCGTGCTTGTAAGAATCAATTTGATCCGTATCTGCAACACCTTTATCGAGCACCAAAAAGCGCTCAAAGTACAGAACAGGCTCAACATCCTTCAAAGGCAAGTCCAGCATCGTAGCGATACGACTTGGAAGAGACTTCAGGAACCAGATGTGTGCAACAGGAGAAGCTAACTCAATATGGCCCATCCGTTCACGACGGACTTTAGCAAGAGTAACTTCAACACCACATTTTTCACAAACAATACCGCGGAATTTCATCCGCTTATATTTGCCGCACAAGCATTCATAGTCCTTAATCGGACCAAAAATACGTGCACAGAACAGACCATCGCGCTCTGGTTTGAACGTACGATAGTTAATCGTCTCAGGCTTTTTAATTTCACCATAAGACCACGAACGAATTTGTTCGCTCGAGGCTAGCTGAATCTTAATTTGATCAAATGTCACAGACTGGCCGGACTGACCAAGAATCTTCATGAGCTCGTTCATGCGCCGAAATCCCACTGCACACCATGGAAAACCGTGGGTGCTTTAAAATTGAACCGTATAACGAAAAACAACCGCATCAATTACAGTGCACTTTGTTCAAGCTCGACGTTCAGACCAAGCGATTTCAACTCTTTGATCAAAACGTTAAAGCTCTCTGGAATACCAGCTTCAAAGTCATCCTGCTCACGCACAATCGCCTCATAGACTTTCGTACGGCCAGACACGTCATCCGACTTAACTGTCAGCATTTCCTGCAAGGTATAAGCGGCACCATAAGCTTCAAGAGCCCACACTTCCATCTCACCAAAGCGCTGCCCACCAAACTGGGCTTTACCACCCAATGGCTGCTGAGTAACCAACGAATATGGACCGATAGAACGTGCGTGGATCTTATCATCAACAAGATGGTGAAGCTTTAGCATGTAAATGTAGCCAACCGTTGTCTGACGCTCGAAAGGCTCCCCTGTTCGACCATCAATCAATTGAGACTGACCAGATTTATCAACACCTGCCTTCACCAGCATATCTTCAATATCTGGGATCGATGCACCATCAAAAACAGGGGTCGCGATTGGCAAACCTTTACGTAAGTTATTTGCCAATTCAATCAACTGCTCGTTCGGAAGCGTTGCCACATCTGAGTTGAAGATTTCATCGCCATAAACTTCACGAAGACGGTCGAGAAGCTCTTGCTTACGCTCACCTGTCCGTTGGTATTCATCGACCATATCGCCAATGCTGCTACCAATATTGGCACAAGCCCAACCCAAGTGAGTTTCCAGAATCTGACCGATGTTCATACGTGATGGCACACCGAGTGGATTCAGAACGATATCAACAGCCTGACCGTTTTCAAGGAATGGCATATCTTCAACAGGGACAACCCGTGAGACAACACCCTTGTTACCATGGCGACCAGCCATTTTATCCCCAGGCTGAAGCTTACGCTTCACAGCAACGAAGACTTTAACCATCTTCATAACGCCCGGAGGAAGCTCATCGCCCCGCTGCAGTTTCTCTACTTTGTTATCAAAGCGAGCGTTAATTTTTCCAACGGCAGCATCAAACTCCGAACGCAGTCTTTCCAATTCCGCCGTTACTTCATCAGAAGCAACAGAGATATTGCGCCATGCTCCACGTGGATGCTCTTCTAATACTTCACGGGTAATAGGCGTTCCAGAACGAATACCTTTGAAGCCTGCTCCAGCAACTTGACCAACCAAACGCTCACGCAAACGATTGTAGAAACTACGTTCTTGAATTGAACGCTCATCATCACGGTCTTTCGTCAAACGCTCAATTTCAGCACGCTCAATCGCCATTGCACGTTCGTCTTTATCTACACCACGACGTGAGAAAACACGAACATCAACAATGGTACCGCTTGTTCCGGGTGGCAGCTTCAAGGAAGTATCACGCACATCTGAAGCTTTTTCACCAAAGATCGCACGCAAGAGTTTTTCTTCCGGCGTCATTGGGCTTTCACCCTTTGGCGTCACCTTCCCAACAAGAATGTCTCCAGGATTAACTTCAGCCCCAACATAGACAATTCCAGCTTCGTCCAAATTACGAAGAGCTTCCTCGCCTACGTTTGGAATATCACGTGTTATTTCTTCCTGACCCAGTTTTGTATCACGAGCCATGACCTCAAATTCTTCAATATGAATTGAAGTAAAGACGTCATCACGAGCAATACGCTCTGAAATCAGAATGGAGTCTTCAAAGTTGTAACCGTTCCATGGCATAAACGCGACAAGTACGTTACGGCCAAGCGCTAGTTCACCTAGTTCAGTCGATGGTCCATCGGCAATAATATCACCTGAATGAACCGTATCTCCAACCTTTACCAATGGACGCTGGTTAATACAGGTCGATTGATTGGAGCGCATGTATTTATGCAGACGGTAGATATCAACACCTTGTGTTGATCCTGCATCATCTGTGGCACGCACAACAATACGCGCACCATCAATCTGATCTACGATACCACGGCGTTTTGCGACAATGGTCGCACCAGAGTCACGCGCAACAGCAGCTTCCATCCCTGTTCCAACAAGTGGAGCATCTGCTCTCACCAATGGAACAGCCTGACGTTGCATGTTCGCGCCCATAAGTGCACGGTTCGCATCGTCGTTTTCAAGGAATGGGATAAGAGCCGCAGCAACAGAAACAAGCTGCTTAGGTGAAACGTCACATGCCGTAACCTGCTCTGGAGGCACAACACGGAAGTCACCAGACCTACGAACAGAAACCAATTCATCCGTCAAACGGCCATCTTGATCCTGCTTCGCATCAGCCTGAGCAACAACAAGCTTCTCTTCCTGCATTGCAGAAAGATACTTCCAACCATCTTGAAGCGTACCGTCTTTTACAAGACGATATGGCGTTTCAATAAATCCGTATTTATTGACCTTCGCATACGTCGCAAGAGAGTTGATCAGACCAATGTTTGGTCCTTCAGGCGTCTCGATCGGACAAATACGACCATAATGTGTTGGGTGAACGTCACGAACCTCGAAGCCTGCGCGCTCACGTGTCAAACCGCCCGGACCAAGCGCAGAAAGACGACGTTTATGCGTCACTTCTGAAAGTGGGTTCGTCTGATCCATGAACTGGCTCAACTGTGATGAACCAAAGAACTCACGAACCGCAGCAGCAGCCGGTTTAGCATTAATCAAGTCATGCGGCATGACCGTATCAATATCGACAGAACCCATCCGTTCACGAATGGCACGTTCCATACGAAGCAAGCCAATACGATATTGATTTTCCATGAGTTCGCCTACAGAACGAACACGACGGTTACCTAGGTTATCAATATCATCGACCTGACCACGACCATCTTTCAGATCGCACATAATCTTAATCGTACGTAGAATATCTTCTTTACGCAAAACACGCAGGGTATCTGGAGCATCCACATCCAAGCGCATGTTCATTTTTACACGCCCGACAGAAGACAAGTCATACCGATCAGAATCAAAGAACAGACCATTCAGCATAGCTTCTGCTGTTTCTTTGGTCGGAGGCTCACCTGGACGCATGATCCGGTAAATATCAATTAACGCTTCGTCTCGGGACGTATTTTTATCCACGGATAATGTGTTACGGATCCATGGACCATGAGAACCGTCAACAGCCAAAGTTGGCAGTTCCGTTACGCCGATTTCTTCCAGAGCAGCCAAACGTTCTTCGGTTAGCTCTTCTCCGGCCTCTCCGTATATCTCGCCCGTTTCTTCATTAACCAAGTCATGAGCAAGAAAACGACCAAGAATATCAAGACGACCAACCTGAACGACGCGTGTCTTCTCAGCAATCTTACGGACCATACGCGCAGTGAGCTTCGCTTCCGCTTCCGCTACCACTTCACCCGTATCAGCATCAACCAGAGGGCTTAAAAGCTTCATTCCGCGGAAAGCTTCTGGCTCAAATGGACGCGCCCACCCATCATTCAGTCGCGTGAAAGGAACAACGCCGTAAAAGTAAGCAAGGATTTCATCTTGATCCATGCCATAGACATCTAAAGCGTCAACATCCCCACCTTCCGCAATTTTTTTCTCACGAGCAAGGATAGAGTTTGCACCTTCAAGCGCATAAAGTAATGTCGTTACTGGAAGCTTACGCTTCCGATCAATACGAACATAAATTAAATCTTTAGCGTCAAATTCAAAGTCCAGCCATGACCCACGATAAGGGATGACGCGTGCGGCAAAAAGATATTTCCCAGAAGAATGGGTCTTACCTTTATCATGATCAAAAAACACACCTGGACTACGGTGCATCTGTGACACGATAACACGTTCAGTCCCGTTGATAATGAACGTTCCATTATCCGTCATGAGCGGCATATCGCCCATATATACAGGCTGCTCTTTCAAGTCATGAATAGAGCGTGAACCTGTATCTTCATCAATATCCCACGTTGTTAAACGGAGAATAACTTTAAGCGGAGCCGCATAGGTCAACCCACGTTGAATGCACTCTTCAACGTCATACTTCGGTTCTTCAAATTCGTAAGAAACGAAGTCCAAACGACCACGACCAGCAAAGTCATTGATAGGAAAAACAGAACGAAAAACTTCCTGCAAGCCCGCATTCTGACGTGCGTCCGGACTCACATGCATTTGTAAAAATGCTTCATACGACGCGCGCTGCACATCAATAAGATTGGGCATCGGCGCTATTTCGGGAATATGCCCGAAGCTCTTGCGTATCCGCTTGCGTCCCGTGAACGATTTGGTGATCGCGTTCATCTATTCCTGCCCTCTGCACCAGACCTTCGAGTCGCCCGAGAAACTGCTGCCAGACAAGATCTTCTGACATAACGGACGACCGGAACGACCGGCTTTAGCAATTTCAACCCGTGGCGAATTGTCTACTATACTCTTCGAATCACACAACGGCAAATCGGGCGGGAACCGCAAGCAGTCCCCGCCCCATTTGTCTACTTTCATAGAAACCATTCCTATAAAAAGAATGGCTCCAAACTTATTACTTAACTTCGACTTTTGCGCCGTTATCTTCAAGAGCTTTCTTGATTTTAGCAGCTTCGTCTTTTGATACACCTTCTTTAACTGTTTTAGGTGCACCTTCAACAAGATCCTTAGCTTCTTTCAGGCCAAGACCTGTGATGCCACGGATTTCTTTAATGACGTTAATTTTCTTGTCACCAGCATCAGCTAGGATAACATCAAATTCTGTCTTTTCTTCTGCAGGAGCAGCAGCTGCACCTGGAGCAGCAACAGCAGCTACCGGAGCAGCTGCAGAAACGCCCCATTTTTCTTCAAGAAGCTTAGAAAGTTCAGCAGCTTCTAAAACCGTAAGAGCTGATAGCTCTTCAACAATCTTTGCCAAATCGGCCATGATTCTATCCTATATGATGCACTATGTTATTTGTTCAGAGATTACGCCGCAGCGCGCACTCCAAGCATTAAGCGGCTTCGCCGGTCTTGGCATAGGCGCCAAAAACACGAGCAAGCTGAGCGGCTGGAGCTTGAGTAACACCAGCGATACGTGTTGCTGGTGTTTGGATCATACCAACCAACTTCGCACGTAGCTCGTCTAGAGACGGTAGTTCTGCAAGCGCCTTAACCTCTGCAACACCAAGTGTTTGAGAGCCAAGAGCACCACCAAGGACTACCAGCTTGTCATTTGTTTTGGCGAACTCAACGATTGCCTTTGCCACTGCCACTGGATCTTCTGACCAAGCAAGAGCTGTAGGCCCTTTTAGCAATGGAGCAATACCGTTGAATTGGGTCCCATCCAGAGCGCGGCTGGCCAGCCGGTTTTTCGCGACCTTATATGTTGCCCCTGCCGCACGAACGCGTCTACGCAACTCCGTCACATCAGCAACTGTCAACCCTTTATTCTCGGTGACAACTACCATGGACGTGCTGTTAAACACATCTGCGAGGAATGCAACAAAGGCCCGTTTTTCCGTACGGTCCAAAACCTGTCTCCCCGTCAGTTCGAATCTCTCGAACCAAAGTTACCCATGAGATATCCTATCGTTAGGATACCCCGCTCGCCTGTCCACAGAAGTGAGCGAAGCTAGTGCATCATCAAATTCAACACTGCCGCCCCGTCTGACGCCCGCACCCAATATCTAGGTTTTAAAGCACCTAGGCGCTACGTGCGATCTTGGACAGGATTAGAAATAAAGAATAACAAAGCTATTCGTTATTTCTTACACCATATCGAAATATGATGTTATTCCTAAAGAGAGCCTTCTACACGAAAGCTCTCTAATAAATCAAGCCTGAAAACTTGAAACATCCACACGAACGCCAGGACCCATTGTAGAAGACAAAGCAGCCTTCTTCAAATATGTTCCTTTTGCGCCTGTTGGACGTGCTTTTTGAACCGCATCAACAAGAGCATTGATGTTTTCAATTAGCTTATCTTCACCGAAAGAAGCCTTACCAACGCCAGCGTGAACAATACCGGATTTTTCAGCACGGTATTCAACCTGACCAGATTTAGCAGCTGTAACAGCACCCTTAACATCCATGGTAACCGTTCCCAAACGAGGGTTAGGCATCAAACCACGTGGACCAAGGATTTTACCCAAACGGCCAACAAGTGCCATCATGTCAGGTGTTGCAATGCAGCGGTCGAAATTGATTTCACCAGCTTGAATTTTTTCAGCTAGATCTTCTGCACCAACTACTTCTGCACCAGCAGCCAAAGCTTCCTCAGCTTTTGGACCACGAGCAAAAACACCAACGCGCAGAGTTTTACCTGTTCCATTCGGCAAGGAGATCAAACCACGAACCATCTGATCAGCATGACGTGGGTCGATTCCCAAGTTTAATGACACTTCAATCGTCTCATCAAACTTAGCTTTCGCATTACCTTTCACAAGAGCAACGGCTTCCGACAAAGTGTAAGGCTTATTGCGCTCAACTTTTTCCTGAGCAGCTTTCAGACGTTTATTCTTAGCCATTATTTCAGCCCTCCACCACGTTCAGACCCATTGACTGAGCAGATCCAGCAAGCATGCGGATTGCACCATCAATATCATTGGCATTCATGTCTTTGAATTTTGTTTCAGCAATCTCGCGAAGCTGAGACTTCGTGACAGAACCAACGGCCGCAGACTTACCAACAGTTTGGCTTCCTTTAGAAATCTTCGCAGCTTTCAAAAGGAAGTATGTGTTTGGTGGAGTCTTCGTAATGAAGGAGAATGTACGGTCTGCATAGGCGGTGATGACAACTGGAATTGGCATTCCAGGCTCAAGACCCTGTGTCTTCGCATTAAATTCTTTACAGAATTGCATAATGTTAAGACCACGCTGACCTAGAGCAGGACCAACTGGTGGTGATGGATTAGCTTTTCCAGCTGGAATCTGAAGCTTGATGTAGCCAACAACTTTTTTGGCCATATCCGGGACTCCTTAATGTTGTGTTCCCGAACCGTGGTCAATGGAGCTCAAGAAAAGCCCCTCCCACGTTCGACGTTAAGCTGGCTCGTAGAACAGATTTTCTTCTGCCCGTCAAGAAATTAACGAGCAGCCTGCTTTAATTCTTATGATCTCCCCGCAAATCATTATCTTGAGGCAATGGGGCCCTGCCTATGCCAGCTACAGGCTTAGGATTTCTTAAACCTTCATATTGGAACGGACCAAAAGTGTTAATTTGATCTGTTGAAGGTAGTTTTTGAACATTCCAACCCCCTCCCAATGCACGCATCAGACGAACAGATGCCTGCACTTGGGCAGTTTGCGTTGCAACAAGCTCCAGCCTCGCAGCCAAAGTGTCTTGCTGAGCAACGAGCGCATCAAGATAGTTCGAGAGCCCTCCGGTATAAAGCGCCATCGTCATACTTTGCGTTCGCTGCGCAGCCGCAACAGCCTTCGCCTGCTCATCCTGAGCTTTTTTCAGCTGTCCAGTTTGGGTCAAACCATTCTCAACATCCTGAAAGGCAGAGAGCACAACAGAACGGTATTGATCTACTGTTTCACGGTACTGCGACCATGCTCGTTGCAAAGCCGCACGTCTTAACCCGCCAGTAAATGCAGGCTCAACAGCTTGCACAGCAACGCGCCAAAACGCATTTGAAATACTCGCCAAATCAAAGCCGCCATCCTCAAAACCACCCCCAACACTAAGAGTGATGTGCGGATAAAAGGCAGCCCGTGAGACACCAATGGCTTTTGATGCTGCCGACATCCGCCGTTCAGCCGCAGCAATATCTGGGCGCCGTTCCAACAATGTCGAAGGAAGGCCTGGGTTGATTTTAACAACTCCTAGCGACATTTTGACATTTTGAATCGGAGCAATATGGAAGCCTGCAGGTGCAGTATTTAATAATATCGCAATCGCATTTTCCAGAACCCGTCGCTGAGCAACCAATTTGCTCTGAGCAGCCATCGCTGCATATAATTGGTTCTGCGCACGGGAAACATCCAATCCAGCTCCAATCGCGCCTTCTTGCCTTAACGACGTGATTTGAACAGCCGTACGGAAATAATGGATTGAGTCTTCATAAACTGCGTTTTGCGCATCCAACCCACGCAATGCGACATAATCACTCGCTAATTCGGCCTCAAGGCTCAACTTTGCAGACATGTATTGCGCAGCAGAGACCTGAGCTAAATTTCTATGGAGCCGTGTGGAATTTCGAATAGCATCCCAAAAATCAGGCTCCCATGTCGCAGCACCACTATAGGCTTCATTCGATTCATAAACCAGCGAAGTACTAGTGCGCGGATTATTATAGAGCCGTCCATCAGAGCCTTTATTCGCACTCATATGCCCAAAGCCCGTGATTTGTGGGTAGAGACGGCTTTCCGTTTCTCTCGCTACATCTCTCGCTTGAGTGAATGCTTCTGCGGCAGCCTGCAAGTCCGGATTAGTCGCAAGCATACGTGTTTCCAGATCATTTAATACTGGATCATTAAATGCCGTCCACCAGTCTTCACGATTAACATCGTCCGCTGGACGGGCATCTCCCATAATGCCCTTCCCTTCCCAGCCATCCGGGTAAAGGAATTTTTGCGGATGATATTCAGGCGCCAGATCACAAGAGGTCAACCCTATTGATAGAGCACCCACAAGAGCCGTCGCAGACCGCAACACATTTCTTGGCAAATCTAAACGTTTCTTACTTACAAGGCTCATTAACGTGATCCCGCTTCGGCAGGGTTGGCATCATGAGAGTTAATGGATTTCTGATCATCATCCTTAGAGGCTTGAGGAGTGTCATTATATCCATGCGTTGTAGGAACGGTTCTAACGGCATCACCTTCAAGCAAATCTGCTGTTGGATTAGCCACTAATTCATCTTCACGCTTAAGACCACTCAAAACCTGAATGGTTGTTCCAAAATTGATACCCAACCGAACATTTTCCAAATGAACATGATCATTAACTACTTTTGCAACCTGTGTCCCCTGCGCTCTAAACACAACGGCTCCAATAGGAATAATCAAAATACTAGGATCACTTGGCGCTGAAAGATGTGCGGTCGCATACGAATTCGGCCATAGCAGGTGCTGCTCATTCCCTAACGTCAACTCTGTTGTAACTGTACGTGTCGCGGCGTTAAACGCATTCGCAGTTGCAAGGAAGTCTGCTTTGAAGCGGCGTCCCGGATATTGCGGCACAGAAAGTTCTGCAAAAATTTTGGGCGAGATAACACTCGCAAAATCTTGCGGCACAGAGATAAACACGCGCATCCGATGAATATCAGCGACAGAAAACAACTCCGCAACAGTACCGCGAGAGCTTAGATTCCCTCCCCCCGAGTTAACATAATCCCCTACGTTCACAAGACGAGATGTTACAATTCCATCAAAAGGGGCCACAATTTTCTTGAAGTTCTCCAGCGCCTGAAAACGCTCTACTTCATATTCAGCCGCTTCCAGTTCAGCCTTCTGAGCAGCGGCATTCGCGGCCTGAACATCAACCTCTTGCCGTGAAACCGCTTGTGTTCCCTTTAAAGCGGCCCACCGTTTAGCTGTAATCACCGCCAAATTATACCGCGCTAAAATAACGTTATAGTGCGCTTTTGCGGCTGCATACTGCGCATCAATACTCGGGGTACTAATCTCAGCCAGCAAATCACCTTTTTTAACGTGTGCCCCGTAGTCTTTATACCACATTTTCACGTAGCCCGAGACCTGAGCGTATATGGGAGCTTCATACCAAGCCGCTAAGTTAGCAGGCAAATCCACCTCACGAGTTTTTGGCCCCGGTTGAGGCTGAACAAGCGTTACAGGGGGAATTGCAGCTTCTTCTGTTCGGTTTGTTAAGGAATGATAGTGTATTCCTCGTTCTATGATGCCCCAGACAGCAAGACATACGGCAACCAGAACAACAATAATCAGTATGAGCTTATACTTCGGACTACCGTGCGCAGAACGTGGCTCTTGTGGGAAATGTCCCTGTTCAGTTGAATGACTCACGCGCGGTCTCCTTCAGGCCCAGCAGGTCGCCTGTAATGAAGTAATGCAAAAACACAAGGAACAAATAGCAACGTAGCAATCGTTGCAACGATCAGGCCACCAATCACGGCCTTACCAAGGGGAGCATTCGATGAATTGCTCATGGACATGGGAATCATCCCAATGATCATAGCTAGCGCCGTCATCATAACGGGACGAATACGCTCATAACCAGATTCCAACGCAGCTAACAAAACATCTCCGTGCTCATCAAGCCGTTCACGAGCGAAGGCAACCACCAAGATCGCATTGGCTGTGGCAGTTCCCATACACATAATGGCACCCGTTAACGCTGGAACCGATAAGGTTGTATGAGTAAGGAACAAACTCCAAGCAATTCCCCCCAGTGCTCCTGGCAACGCTGTAATAATAACGAACGGGTCTAGCCATGACTGGAAATTAACCACAATGATTAGATAAACCAGAGCAATTGACAGAGCGAGACCACCAATCAGCTGCACATAAGCCTCGTTCATCGTCACCGCTTGCCCACGAACAGCAAGGCTAGAGCCGTGGGGTAAGTTTTTACGCTCTTGATCCACTACCTTATTAACGGCCCTAGAGATTGTTCCTAAATCAATACTCTCTGGAGCCGCATAAATATTAAAGACAGGCATAATATTATAGTGAGATACTTCAGCAGCAGTCCCAACCTGTTGGAAGTTTGTTAATGCTCCCAAAAGCTGAGGGGTTCTATTGCTTGGGTTATTATCTCCCTTATCAATCGGAAGTATCTCAAGGTCATTCATCGTTTGAATATAATTTGCAGGGGTCTGCACATCGATCAGCTGAGAAGTCCCTTGTGCGTTCAGGTAATAAGTTTGCCCCACCTGAGCACTTCCTGAAAGAGTAATAAGCGTATTAAACGCAACATCTTTCTGGGTGATACCGGTTCCTAAAGCAAAGCTACGCCGGTTATTGACCAAAAGCGTAGGCTCCGTCATGGGCTCCTGAACTGAGATATCAGCGATCCCAGGGATATGCCGTAATTTTTGAGCCAACTGGGATGCAAAGGTAAAGTTCGCTTTTAGGTTACGCCCTACAATCTGAACATCGATTGGTGACGGCAAGCCAAAATTCAAAATCTTTGCAGTCATATCACCCGGTTGGAAGGTGAAAATCGTTCCAGGGAAAGAATCAGTTAAAGCCTTCCGTAATTTCTGACGATATTCGGCAATTGGGCTTTCTGAATCAAACAACTGTATTGTGATATCGCAATCTTGAGCGCCAGTCGTCGGGGTCGGAACCATGGCTTGGTTCAACTGACTGAAAGGCAAACCACAGTTATTAACAACATTATCTACCTTATCTGGCAGCACTTCTCGTATCCGCTTTTCAACAAGGCCTGATATTTTCCCTGTTTCTTCAATCCGGGTACCAATAGGGGCGCGCATATGCATCTGAAGTGTGCCAGATTTAATCTCTGGGAAGAAATTCTGCCCCACAAAGAAAAGCAAGCACAAAGACGCAAGCGCAGCCAACAAGAACAATCCGACAAAACGACCTCGGATTGTGATCAGCAGATGGAGAAACCCTTTATACACTTCACGAAACCGATTGAAGCGCTCATCAAACCCTTTTTGAAAGCGGGTGAAAACTCCTGGCCTTTTATTCTGATGCTCTGGATTGCGATGCTGCTCAACTTGTGCAGCCAACAACCAGTTCGCCATGGTCGGAACAAGAGTACGTGACAAAATAAAAGAGGCGATCATTGCAAAAATAATAGCCTCAGCCATAGGCATGAACAGCCAACCAGATACACCGGTTAGTTCAAATAATGGCAACCAAACGATACAAATACAGGTTGTTGAAACAAAAGTTGGAATAACAATCTGGTTTGCTGCATCAATAATAGCCTGCTCTAAATCTTTACCCATCTCAAGGTGAGTATCGATATTCTCAATCATGACGGTTGCATCATCCACGAGAATACCAACAGCAAGCGCTAACCCCCCTAACGTCATGACATTGATCGACTGACCAGCAAGGCTCAATCCTATCATTGAGCTGAGCATGGCTAAGGGAATAGATGTTGCAACAATGATCGTTGAACGCCACGACCCCAAGAAAAGCAAAACTGTTAAGCTGGTTAAAATGGCGGCAGTGATCATCTCACGCACGACATCAAAAACAGACTCTTTCACGAAGCTGGAAGCGTCTGTTAACACATGCATCGTGGTGCCAGGAGGTAACGTCGCTTCAATCTGTGGCAGAAGTTTTTTAACACCACTAACAACAGAAAGAGTAGACGCATCCCCACTTTTCAAGATCACAATCAAAACAGCTTGCTGCCCTTTAACAAGCACAGCGTTGATCTGCGGGGGCCCTCCTCGATGAACCCATGCGACGTCCCTCAGATAAATAACTGAGTTACCAACCTGTTTAACCGGCATTTTATTAAAATCAGATAAATCGAGCGGTGATGAATTGGTTTTCACCATCCAATCCAACGCTCCGACTTTCTGATCCCCTGCTGGCAAGACGATATTCTGGCCGTTTAATGCATTCGCCACATCTTCAGGGGAAAGGCGATGGGCCAGCAATTTAACCGGATCGATATCGACCATAATATCAGGCGCCAAACCACCGTAGGGGTTCGGAATAGCCGCACCTGCAACTGAAACCAGCTCAGGCCTGATAAGATTGGACGCCATATTGTAAATTTCCGACCCTGACATAGTCGAATTATTCACTTGCAGCGTCAGGACAGGAACGGATGAAGCATCCAAGGCAAGAATAAGCGGCGGTGTTGCACCCGTAGGTAGCTGTTTAATAACAGTTTGAGATACGGATGTAATTTGAGTTTGGGCAACAGCCGTATTTGTTCCGGGTTGGAAAAATACCTTCACAATCCCACGACCATAGTAAGATGAGCTTTCAATATGCTCAATATTACTCACAGTTGCCGTCAGCGTCCGCTCATAATAATAAACGATACGACCAGACATATCCTCTGGCATCAGACCGTTATAAGACCAGACGACAGCAACAATTGGTATCTTAATCGATGGGAAAACATCTGTTGGAGTGGAAACTATTGCCTTAATTCCGAAGATCAAAATCATGATCGACAGAACGACAAAGGTATAAGGCCTCTTAAGAGCCGTTACTACAATGGCATTCATGCGTCTTTATTACTCTCGGTCTCCGGGATGTACATAAACTCAATCATCTCTACCTTTATTCATATCAACGCCGCTTGCTCTCTACGACTATCCCATTCATATCGAACAATCCAAGAGCATCAACGAAATTTGATTTTAATTAATAGCCTTTTGTAATTTATTTTAGCTATTCACCTCCCACAGTCTCATCAAAGCAAATGGTGAAGACCGCCCCGGGCAGTTTTTCATCAGTTCTAAATGAGGTGATTTTTAAACGAGCTCCATGCAAGTTAAGCACCGCTGATACAAGACTAAGCCCTAACCCGCTGCCCGGAATGTGCCTGCTTTTATCTGAACGATAGAAGCGCCCCATTACCGCTTCCCTCTCGTTTTCAGCTATTCCTATACCTGTATCGTGCACTTTTAACCAAATAAGGCCACCTGCTTCTTTGCCAGCAGTAATCCCTACTTCTCCACCTTCTGGTGTAAACTTTATAGCATTATCAATCAGATTGGCGAGCACCTCATTCAGCAGGTCTCTATCACCATTCAGCGCAATCGTCTGATCAACACCACGCGTAATAAGTGAAACACCTTCCGTTTCAGCGATCGGTTCATACAGATCAACAATTCCTGCAATCAGCTCAGACAGATCCATCTTGGTGAAGCCAACACGCCGGCGCCCATTCTCTATCTCCCCAATCCGTAAAAGAGCCGTAATAATTGCAAAACACTGGTCTAAATCCTGTGTTGCCTTCAAAATAATCTCTTTTAATTGCTCTGGATCGGACTGCCACGATAAAGCTCTTTCAAGACGCGCTCGAACCCGGGCAAGCGGGGTTCTCAAATCATGAGCAATATCATTTCCAACATCGCGAATTTCATCCACCAAATGCCCTAAACGATCCAGCATTCGATTAACGGAGCCTGCCAAACGCTCGATATCATCCCGCTCGCGCCCAGCGGGAAGACGTTCGTGCAAGTCCCCCGCCATAATCCGCTCCATGGTCTGACGAATCTCTTTCACCCGAGCGAGTGCCCTATGGCTTAAGAATACTCCCGCCAGTAACGCAAAGAGCACCATCGGCACTACAGAAATTAGAGCGGCCTGTTTGGTGATATAACGCAGCTCATCAACCATATGCATTGAGCGCGCCAAGATCAGGATACGCCCATTAGGTTTCCCATCATCCCCAGGGACTTTTACGGCCAAATAGCGCATTTCATACGCTTTATCATCCGCTGGAATAATCCGTATCCGCACCGGAATACCAAAAGCCGTTAAGCCCGCGGGCCAACGCGGAATATCACCCGCAATCTGATTGTGGTGCAGATCAAACAAAGCAGCGCCATTTAAAATAACGCGTAAGTCCGTTTTGCTACGATCTCTAATTTCAGACTCTAATAAGCTTGGGTCTTCTTGCACCAAAAGAGCAGCTTCTCGATGCAAAAGATCGCTCGAGCGTGCACTCTCATAATTCGCCATTTGGGCATATACCAAGGCGAACTGGAGCATAATTCCCGCCACCATAGCGATCACAAAACCCAGCGTTAACCGAAATGTTCCTGTTCGAAAAAGATCAGTCTGAGACACGTAAACTAAACCCAGCCCCTCTTATACTTTGTATAAGCGGGGCTTCATCGGGACCATCAACCTTACGTCTTAACTTGCCAATATGCACATCGACTAAGTTTGTTTGCGGTACAAAGCGATAATTCCAGACATCTTCTAATAACATCGTCCGCGTCAACACAGCCCCAGGGCGACGCATCATATATTCAAGAAGGCGAAACTCACGTGGCAACAAATCGATCTCTCGACCATCACGGAAAACTTTACGTTCAATGAGATCCATCTCTAAAGGACCAAAACGTAATACCGTTTCCCGACTATCTGTTGGCCGACGCAACAAGGCTTCCAACCGTGCTGCCAGTTCTTCCATGGCAAAAGGCTTTGTCAGGTAGTCATCTCCACCTGCCTTTAAGCCATTCACACGGTCATCAACGGCCGATAAGGCTGACAACACCAAAACAGGCGCTGTAATCTTCTGGCGGCGCAATCTTTCAATAACACTCAAACCATCCAATTCTGGAAGCATCCGATCAACAACCATAAGATCGTAGCGTCCGGTTTGAGCTTCTTCCAAACCATGCAAGCCGTTTCCAACGCGCGCCACATCATATCCCCGCGCAGACAACTCGGCAGCAATTTCAGAGGCAAGACTATCATCATCTTCCACCAAAAGGAGACGAATGATTGAATCAACTGGACGGAGTACCGTCTCATCTTCATGTTCTGACATCATGTTCATATCTCTTCACATGACGGAATTTTTTCTACTTTCCCATTAAATTCCCGTTAAAGTTCTGCTTGCCCCTCAGATATACTCTCTGGCAACTCTTCTTCTGGGTGGTCCAAAACTTGCAAACGTCGCCCTAAAACACGCGTTCTACGCCGTGCTTCTTCTATTGTATTTCCCATAGCGCCGGCGCTTCTTTGTAGTTTCTCCAGAACTTGATCCATCTTCAACATTTCCTGTCGCGTTGCGCCTAACAGATTCGCAATCGCTTCGGTGCGTTCTTCTAAGGCTAAAGTCACATATCCGAGATGAACCGTCCTTAACATAGCAGGAAGCAAAGCAGGCCCCATCACCATGACACGATGCAGCCGTCCAATCTCGTCAATCAAACCTGGAATTCGTGCTATCTCTGTATAGAGCCCATCTGTAGGAACATAGAGCACCCCAAACTCAACCGTGAGCGGGGGCTTAATATACTTCGCCGCAATTTTGCGTGCTTCCAGCCTTACAACGGCTTCTAATTCTTTCCGAGCTGTTTTCTCACCAAGAGCATCAGCTTGTTCCGTTGCATTTAGAAGACGCTCATACGCTTCTGTAGGAAACTTACTATCAATGGCCAATCGTGGTTGCACTGTCCCGCGCACAGGCATTTTTATCGCAAATTCAACAACCTCGCCTCCATCACCCAAGCGAAAATTGGTGTCGTAACTTCCTTCTGGCAATACATCATCCAAAATGGAGCGACATTGCGCCTCTCCCCATCCGCCACGAGTTTTTACATTTGAAAAGAGGCGCTTTAAATCACCAATTTGTGCCGTAACACTTGTAACTTCACCCATTGCTTTTTGCATAAGGCTAAACTGCTCGACAACGCGCTGGAAACTCGTCTGCATTTGCTTTTCAACAGCACCATGCAATTGCTCGTTCACCGCAGCACGAATACGCTCAATCTGTTCACTCTGATTTTGAGCCATGTCACGCAGAGAATTGGAAAGGAGAACTCTACTTTCGGCCTGATCATGACCAATTCGTTGCGTCAGATCATTTAGTCGATCGGTCGTTTCCTGTCGCAAACGATCTATTCTGATAGAAAGAGCCCGTTCGACTTCAGCTAAATGGGCACGTTGATACTCTACATCTCGTACCCGCTCATCAGCCTCTCGCTCCAACAAGCGTGTAAAATCTCTCCCATGGGATGGACGCAACGCCATGATCAAAACGATCAACAAAGCTACGCACGTTATAATCCATGGGAGAAACTGCATCATATCTTGACCTTACCTCTACATTAAGAGGTCGGTTTAACCGTTTCTTCAGTCTTCCGCCAAGATCAATCTATTATTTTGCAAAAACATTCCCATAACTTGCAGCACCCAAGCCAGGACAAGAGCATGGACCATTCAACGGCGCCTTTACAGGAAGCTTACAAGAATAGATGCCCGCTTTGCAGACATTTCCATAACCCGCTACCGGAGCTTTAGGATCTACCGGCCCAGGGGAAGCCGTTCCAACGCAGGCGCTTAACCCAAGGAGGGAAAGGCCAATAACACAACTCTTTAGTGTGCGAGCAAGATTTAGGGACATTAATGACATCCTTTTAAGCATCGATTTCTTATCAACTAAAAAACGTATTATAAGTTTTATAATTGATCTATCTGTTTCTTCTGGATGCTATTCTTTACGCAAAGCTGCGGCCTTTCCGGCCGCTACACCACTTGACCAAGCCCATTGAAAATTATGCCCCCCCAACCAGCCTGTTACATCCACTGCCTCACCAATGGCATATAACCCGGGGACAGACATAACTTCCATCGTCTGAGACGATAAATCCCGTGTATCAATTCCACCACGCATCACTTCAGCTTTTGCATACCCTTCTGTACCGACAGGAGCAATCTGCCAATGAGCAATAGATGCCGCTAAAGCTTTTATTTTCTTATCTGGCAGATTAGCCAATGTGACGTCCCCTAAAGCAGCGGAAAAAGCCTTGGCTAAACGAGAGGGAAGTCCATCCAACAAAGCAGGAGGAGACGCTTTCGGGCGCGCATGCTTCATGGCCAACAAATGCTGCTCCGCATTCATATCAGGCAATAAATTGATCTGCGCGGTTTCCCCCTTTTCCATATAGGATGAAATCTGAAGCACTGCGGGGCCAGATATCCCTTTATGCGTGAAAACCATTCCATCACGGAAAGAGGGCTTTTTCTTTCCCACTTTTGCTTCCACTATTAAAGACACACCCGCAAGCGAAGGATCTGCATCCGGCAGAATTAAAGGGGCCAACGCAGGCGCGGTAGGAACAATTCTCACTCCAAAAGAACGAGCAATACGTAAAGATAAGTCAGAAGCGCCAAGCTTCGGAATGGACAGACCTCCTGTCGCAAGGATAACGGCACGAGCAATATATTCTTTTATATTCGTCTGGATTGAAAAGCCACGAGCGTGACGTTGAACATTCTTAATTGTCGTTTGCAGCTGTAGCTTACACTGCCCGGCGCGGCACTCTGATATAAGAAGGTCAACAATCTGCTTTGCTGATTGATCGCAAAAAAGCTGCCCCTTAGCCTTTTCATGCCATCGGATATGATACTGATCGACCTTTTTTAGAAAATCATGCGGTGTAAAACGTGCAAGAGCCGAACGAACAAAATGCTTGTTTTGTGATAAAAAGCACTGCGGAGCAGTCTCTAAATTCGTAAAGTTACACCGACCACCACCAGAAATCAGAATTTTTCGCCCTGGCTCTGGCCCATGATCCAACACCAAAACACGCGCGCCATCTTGAGCAGCCGAAGCAGCGGCCATAAGACCTGCCGCACCGGCTCCTAAAACAACAACATCATATATCTCTAGAGACACTTAATCAAAAATCGAGGTTGGCGTAATGTGCAGGCGGCGTAATCCCACTCACTTTATCCGTCAGGAGCCCACGAAAAGATGGGCGTGACTTAACCCTCGCATACCAATCTTTTGCAGACGGCGCCTTATTCCAATTAATATCGCCAATAAAATCTAAAGCAGAAAGATGAGAGGCAGCCGCAAAATCAGCTAACGAAATCGATGATCCACCCAACCATGAACGACTTTCAGCTAACCAACCAATGTAATCGAGATGAAACCGCATATTCGCATAGCCGGCTCTTAAGGCATTCCCATCTGGGTGCCCAAGGCCGAATAAACGCTTATCCACTTTTTCACCCAACAAATTACGCGTTACGCCGGAAGCAAAAAGCGTCTCAAACCAATCAACCAAACGCCGAATCTCAACACGTTCTGCCAGCGTCTTCCCTAAGAGGGGAGTATCAGGATATGCTTCATCCAAATATTCACAAATAACGCGAGCCCCCGGTACGGCTAGGCCGTTTTCTTCAACGAGGACAGGAACTTCTCCTGATGGATTAAGTTCGATAAATTCTTCACGTTTATCCCACACGCGCTCAATCATGAGTTCGCATGGGAGTCTTTTTTCACTCAACGCAAGTCTAACAAGACGACATTGCGGAGAAAGAGGAAGATGGTACAGAATACGCATTCCTCAGTTTCTAAGACAGCAAATACTTCACTACAAGAGTTTCCGTCACAGCTTTCTGACAAGGCCTATTATTTTACGATGTCAAACACAGCACCCTCCCCAGTTTCCCCTACTCCGATGCGTATCCGTGCTCGTGGCCGTTCATTCTTGGCTCTTGTCCTGTCCCCGGAACCCCCACTGCAAGACTGGCTCGCCGGGCTAGATGCGCAGATCAAACGTTCTAGCGAACTTTTCCGCGGAAAACCTATTATTCTGGACCTTAGTCTTCTCGCTCACGATACCCCTGATCTCGCGGCTTTGTATGAGAATCTTGTAACCCGTGGCGTACGAATCATCGGGATTGAAGGAGGAGACCGCACATGGGATGCTGTCTCTTCTTGGGATTGGCCGGATTCTTTTGCGGGTGGAAAACCTTCTGGTGAAATTGAACTCCCTGATCAAGACACTACTTCCGATTCGTCCAAATCACCGCCTTCTACTTCTCTGGGCGAGCCTCTTATTATCGAAACAGCAATACGTTCAGGTCAACGGTTCCAAAATCTTCACGGAGATATTATCGTTTTAGGATCCGTATCTTCAGGAGCCGAACTCATTGCAGGAGGCTCCATTCATATTTACGGAGCATTACGAGGCCGCGCTTTAGCTGGCATTAGCAGCAAAAACGCTCGCATTTTTGCCACTCGAATGGAAGCAGAGCTTCTTGCTCTCGATGGATACTATGCTGTCTCTGAAGACATTGATCCATCAATTATTGGCAAGTCTGCCCAAGTATTGCTTCAAGACGATCAAGTGGTTGTTTTCCCTTTACCACGTTAATAACAATTCTTTTTCACAAAAAAGTTAAATTTTCTTTCAATTTATCCTTATCCCTTGTTGCCGTCATGGCACAGTATCTCATAAGATAAAGAGGATAAGGGATTGATGAAAATAATGTGTAGCGGTTTCACCGCCCACGATTGATTTTGGAGTATTCATGGCCAAGGTTCTGGTTGTCACCTCAGGAAAAGGTGGCGTCGGCAAGACGACATCGACCGCCGCCTTAGGCGCGGCGCTCGCGCAGACGGGACAAAATGTTGTCCTAGTTGATTTTGATGTTGGTCTTCGGAACCTTGATCTTGTCATGGGGGCAGAACGACGTGTTGTTTTTGATCTGATCAATGTCGTTCAAGGCGATGCACGTCTCGCTCAAGCTCTTATCCGCGATAAAAGGTGCGAAACACTTTCTATCCTTCCCGCTTCTCAAACACGCGATAAAGACGCTCTTACCTCTGAAGGCGTTGCCAAAGTGATGGCAGAACTTCGTGAGAAGTTTGACTGGATCATCTGTGATAGCCCAGCAGGTATTGAACGCGGTGCTCAGCTGGCTATGTATCATGCCGATATGGCGGTCATTGTTACGAACCCAGAAGTAAGCTCTGTCCGCGATGCAGACCGCATTATCGGTCTTCTTGATAGCAAGACAGAAAAAGCTGAACGGGGCGAGAAGATGGATAAGCACCTTCTTCTGACCCGTTATGATCCAGCACGTGCAGCACGCAAAGAAATGCTAAACGTCGAAGATGTTCTGGAAATCCTTTCCATTCCTCTCGTTGGCATCATTCCAGAAAGCGAAGATGTTTTAAACGCATCAAACGTTGGTGCTCCTGTTACACTCGCCAATCCAGAAAGCATCCCTGCCCGCGCTTACTTTGAAGCTGCCAGACGTTTAGCTGGAGAAAAACTGGAAGTATCTGTTCCAGTAGAGAAAAAAGGATTTTTTGACTGGCTCTTTGGCAAGAAGAGGGTCGCATGAGTTTTCTAAGCAATCTTTTCTCCAAACGGCAACAAGCCAGCGGTGCAATAGCTAAAGACCGGCTCCAAATTCTGCTAGCGCATGAGCGTAGCGCCGGAGATGGAAGCACTTCCGAACTGATCCAGAAGCTCCATAAGGAAATTATGGAAGTTGTCGCCCGACACGTTGCCGTGGATCAGGACAAAGTGCAGATCAAGGTTGATCAGGGAAGTGGCGGATGCTCAACATTAGAAATTGATGTTGAGGTCCCCCAAGAGCTTTACCATCAAAAAGCATCATAAGACCCTAAAAATGCCAGAAACTCTTCTGGCATTTTTTTCTTTCACTTCATGAACATATTCAAATAGCAACTAAGGTATAATTTATGAGCGGGTTTTTCGGTAATATCATGAACCAAGCTGTCGGTGCTTTAGGCGGCCAACTTGGCGATAAAATTGGTGAGCATTTTGGTGATTTCATTCGAGGTAACGGACTACAAATGCTGCTTAGCCAAGCCAGCAAAGTAGGCCTGCAAGATAAAGTACAATCCTGGATTGGAAATGGTGAGAACCTACCCATTTCAGCCGATGAACTACGTAGCCTTCTTTCAAACGAACAGATCAACGCAATTCTGGAAAAGACAGGCCTTCCCGTTGGGACAGTCCTACCACTAATCGCTCAGGTTTTACCGAATTTAGTGGATAAACACACACCTGAAGGCACAGTCCCTTCAGCATAATTTCTACCAGCGCTACGTTTCTCACCGTAGCGCTGGCTCCTCCTTTTAAGCTTCTGCATTGCGATAATTACGCCACACTTTCCACAAAAATCACGTCGTCGTGATTATTTACGCAAAAAGTTATTGATTTTTATTTTACACGATAAGATTTTGTAATTCGTTTTATTTACTTATGAGATCGTGAAATCGTGTCTGTACGTAATCTTACCCGGCATCCTCTCCTCCTAAGCACTTCATTGCTTGGCTCTTCACTCTTAATGCCGATCAGCGGATTATGTGCAGCGCCTACCCATTTTTCAAAAAATACAAAACCGCATATTCCATCCCACGTGCATCCCAAAGCCGCGCCTAAAACAGAAGTTTCAGGCGGGAGTGAATCCGTTATTGTTACCGGAACACGAGAATTTGGTAAGAAAGCGCGTGATTCGATTTCTCCCATTGATGTTGTATCCAATAAACAAATTACATCGACTGGGCAGCCCACCTTAAGAGATGCCCTCTCTCTCTTGCTCCCCTCCCTCACCATCCCAACTTCTGGGTTTGATGCAGGCGCTTTAACGGACACCATCGCCTTACGTGGATTAAACCCGAACGAAACGCTTATTCTTGTTGATGGCAAACGCCGTCACACCACCGCAAACATCTATGCGGATCCAGGCCCATCTCAAGGTTCTACACCCGTCGACATTGACATGATCCCCATGTCAATGATCGATCATATTGAAGTCCTAAAAGACGGCGCATCCGCCATGTATGGCTCGGATGCCGTTGCAGGAGTTGTCAATATTATCCTGAAAAAACAGGCTCGCGGCCTGCACATGCGCTCTAATAGCGGCATCACAAGTGAAGGCGATGGGTTCCAACAAGGTGTGTTCCTAGATGGAGGGTTTAACCTTCATGATCGTGGATTTGTACATATCGGAGGGGACCTGGTTCGCCAAGATCACGCCTTAAGGTCGGCAGCAGATAGCCGGACAGGTACATATGTCAATAAAGTCCTCAGCCAACCGGAACAAACAAGACAAAGCGTTGCTATTAACGCTGGATATAATATCACAGACCACATTCAGGCATATGTTACCGGCACCTATGCACACCGCCATGCGGAATCTTTCCAGAACTATCGCACCCCATCTTCTTTAAGCAAATATCCTGGATATGCTGCCATCTTCCCAGATGGCTATTCTCCGATCCTCGCTTTAGAAGAAAATGATTACGAAATTACAACAGGCTTAAAAGGAACTCTCTCTGGATGGCACTGGGACCTTTCCACTGTTTACGGTCGTGATTATAATCAATTTGATGCCTTAAACACGACAAATACAGCCGTTTATACTGCTACCGGTCGTACACCTACCCGCTTTGATACCCAAGGCTATAATAACTCTCAATGGACAAGTAGCTTTGATCTTTCCAGAAAGTTTAATCTCTCTTTTTGGCCCCATAGCATTAACGTCGCAGGAGGAGCCGCTTACCGTTATGAATCCTATTCTGTAGGCACGGGCTCCCCTGATAGTACTCTTGGAACGGGGGCCGATGCTGTTCCCGGGACCCAGCCTTATAATGCAGGCAATTGGTCCCGCGATGTTACATCCGGCTATATCGACCTTGCCACCCATCTGATGAAACATTGGTCCTTAGACCTTGCTGGCCGCGTAGAGCATTATACCGATATTGGCGATGCCAAGACAGGAAAGGTCGCAACGCGCTATGACTTCAGCAAGCGTTTCGCTATTCGAGGAACGTTTAGTAATGGCTTCCATGCCCCAACGCTCCCTCAGCAGCATTATTCAGCCTTGGCTATTTCCCCAAATGCCGCACGTGGTTTAATTGCCAATAGTTCTCCAGGGGCTCTTGCCAATGGTGCTTCCAGCCTTAAACCTGAATACTCAACCAGTGTTGAAGGTGGGATTGTTGCCGAACCCATTAAAAAACTCCACATTACAGCAGATGCGTATCAAATTGATTTAAGAGATCGCATTATGCCGGGCGGAAATGTTCGTGGGGCAGCGGCATATAACACCCTCCTCGCAGATGGGTTTCCTCTCCCTGCCAGTGCAGCAAGCTGGCAAGAAGGGCAGCTTTCAGCACATTGGTTTGCCAATGTCGCCAATACACGAACGCAAGGTTTGGATATTACGGCAACATACCCTGTCGAATTACATCAATTTGGGCATATCGATTGGGATACAGCTATCAATTTAAACCGTACACGTATGCGCCATCAGGCAAGCAGCTCCACAGGGCAAGGACTACTTGATGCGCAGTATGTTGCTTATATGACGACGGCTTTTCCTCGCTCTAAAATTATCTTTGGTGCTCAATGGCGATCCCCTCACAATAAATGGAATGTAGGGGTTCACGAAATCCGATACGGCCAAACAACATCTCAACTGACCTATTATTCTGGTCCCAATGCTTTTAGTGGCGGTTTCCGTGAATTTAAAAATGCTCCTAAATGGACGACAAATGCATCCGTGACTTACAATATCAATCATCATTGGAGCGCAACAATTGGAGGCAATAATATCTTTGCAGCTTTCCCATCCGCCGTTCCCAAAGAGAATCGTTATTTAGGGGCACCCCAGTATTATATGAGCACTAACCAGCTTGGGATTCTGGGGGGATACTACTACCTCGATGTCAGCGCTCGTTTCTAAAATATAAGCAGGATCTTTCCTGCTTATTTCCAAATCTGACTCAATGCTGCGATATGCCTCCGACACAGTAACTCGTCTGGGGCACCACTTTGCTTACAGGCTAGTTCGAGTGCTTGCGTTTCATTTAAAGCTTTCTCTAAAGAGGATAAAGGCCAACGGTCTAAAGCTTGATTAAAGGCAGGCACTTTCTTAAAAAAAACGGGAGGCCTTAAATTTTTCATCGCCTCCGCACGCCCTTGACCACTTCCTACAGCAAGAGCCACTCGTTCTAAACGCCCCAAAACGCCCAAAGCACTCCGTGCCACTGCAACAGCATTTGCCCCGTCTGCTAAAGCGCGTTCCAACGCCTGATCTGCTTCTGCCCGATTACCGGACAAAGCTGCAAACACAGCATCCTCTAAAGAATTTCCTCCACCATCCCCGATACAATCCTGAACAGAGGACAAATCCAACTGCCCACCCTTGCCGGCATAAAGAATAAGCTTCTCTATTTCTCCACGGATGCCGCCACGATCTGCCCCTAAATGATTAACCAGCCAAAGCAAAGCATCCCGATCAATCGTGACACCTTCTTTTTGCAAGGCATCTGTCACTGTTTTTGAGAGGGCTTTTCCTTCTTCAGGATAACAAGCAATGGATGCAACGTCCTTGTGCTTTTCTGCAAAAGCCCGGAGCTTGGAGCGAGGGGTTAAACTGGCGGCCTCTATAACAATGAGCGTATCTGTTGATATTTCAAGGGCTTTTGTTAGCTGCGTTACGATGTTTTCTTGAGCATCCCTCAACCAAACTACACGACGACCACCGATAAGAGAAAGCGCTGTTGCTTCTTCTTCCAACCGGTCCTGTGTGTCTCGATTCAACTGCGCCACACGAAAGGGATCATCTGTCGTTTGAGCAACGTACCGTACAACCTGAAGCGCACGTTCTCTTATTAACCCAGTATCCTCTCCATAAAATAATAGAGCCCGCCATGATCCCGCATCTTTTAAGATCCGTTCAACATTCCTAGGCTCTATTTTCATGTTTTATTGGGCAGACTGTGTCGTTGTTACCGTTGGCAGACGACCAATAGAGGCGGCAGGGAAACCATCTATTCCAACAGGGACAGTTGTTTTTTGTCCGTTATCTTTAGGCATTCCATCCATATCCACATAACGAGGCATCTCTTGAGCCGCATCTGGATTATTCTGCGATGGTTTGGCACGAGACTTAAACCACGTTGCTACCTGCATCATCACTTGGTTCGCCAAATTGTCTGCAATACGCGCTTGCAACGTTTCATCATTCAAAGTCTGAGCAAAATATTGCTCATAAGTCGCATTATATCCATCTAAGGTATTCGCATCGCCTTGAGCGATAAGCTGAGGATATTGCGCTACCGTGAAAAGCTGCCAGTGCGCTGTACCATTTCCACGTAATCTACCGGCTGTGTTATCCCGGTGAATATCCAGCACTTCTTCTCCCATGCTGGAATTAACACGCAACGTATATTTCTGTGGATTCTCTGGCCCTGAGCCGCTTAAGTCTTTTTGCAGAGCAAGGCGCAACAACTGACCATAACGACCATAAATATTCTCAACATACACTTGAGAAAGCTCAGAACCAACGCTCGTGGTGGGGCTTAACTTTCCATAAAGAGGTGAAAAACCACACCCCCCCAACATGAGTAAGCTTAATAAGAAAACAGCACCTTGTCGTTTCATTTCACCCTGCCACCACAAAATTAACAATGCGGTTCGGAACATGAATTTCTTTCACCACACGCTTACCTTCCAATGCTTTCGCTACATTGGGCTCTGCTTTCGCCGCTGCGAGAACATCTTCTCTTGGCGCATCGGGAGGAACATCAATCGTTCCTCTCAATTTTCCCAAGACCTGTACACCAATCGTAATGCTTTTCACTGAAAGCCACTCTTGCTGCGCCTCAGGCCATGCCCGATTAACAACCAATTCACCTTCAGGCTCAAGACGCGCCATCATGTCTTCTGCCAAATGTGGCATCATCGGCGCAACAAGCAAAGACAAAACATAAGCAGCCTCACGACGGGCCGCCGGTAATCCCTCTGCTTTTTTAGTCATGGTATCGGCCAATGCTGATGTCAGCTCATGTAAACGAGCGACGGCAACATTCGGTGTAAAAGCTTCTAAAGCCTCTGTTACCGCAACGATCGTACGATGTGTAACACGTCGTAAATCGTCCCCACCCTCTCCATGAACACTATCAATCGGATCCTGCTCGGCAACAGCGGTGACTAAACGATACAGCTTTTGCCCATACCGAGCTGCGGCTGCAACGCCTGCTGCCGTCCACTCCATATCACGTTCAGGAGGACTATCAGACAGAACAAACCACCGCGCTGTATCAGCACCAAAGCGCTCAATAATATCCACGGGGGATACGGTATTGCGCTTGGATTTGGACATTTTTTCAGAACGCCCAACCTGAACAGGAATCCCGGTGTCCTTCCGAACAACACTCTCCCCTCGATGTTCTACCTCTTCAGGATAAAGCCATTCGTTACCATCTCGATAGCTTTCATGGGTCACCATGCCTTGGGTAAAAAGACCATCGAAGGGTTCATCTATACCGACATGCCCTGTCTCATGCATCGCCCTTGTAAAGAAGCGCGCATAAAGCAGATGCAAAATCGCATGCTCAATCCCGCCAATATATTGATCGACAGGGAGCCAACCATTAGCCGCATCAGGGAGTGTCGGCGTATCAGCGCGCGGGCTTGTGAACCGTGCGAAGTACCATGAACTATCCACAAATGTATCAAATGTGTCTGTCTCTCGGGTCGCCTTGCCACCACATTTAGGGCAATCAACATGCTTCCATGTGGGATGATGATCCAACGGATTACCAGGACGATCAAACGTAACATCTTCTGGCAAAACAACAGGCAGCTGATCATCTGGGACAGGAACCGTCCCACAAGAAGAGCAATGAATAATCGGGATCGGGCAACCCCAATAACGCTGGCGAGATACTCCCCAATCTCTCAAGCGCCAATTAACGACACCATGCCCTACGCCCATACCTTCAAGGCGCTCTATGACCTTCTTCTTTGCAACCGCAACATCCAACCCATCAAGAGGGCCCGAATTATAAAGCGTTGCATCACCCGTAACCGCTTTTTTGCCAATCACAAATGTTTCTGGGTCCTCTCCTTTCGGGAGAAGAACTTGCGGGACAGGAAGGTCATATTTCCGTGCAAAATCCAGATCTCTCTGATCACCACAGGGGCAACCGAACACAGCACCTGTTCCATAATCCATCAGAACAAAATTCGCGATCCATACTGGTGCTGTTTTATCTGGATCTAACGGATTAGAAACACGCAAACCCGTATCAAACCCACGCTTTTCCGCTGCTTCAATCGCTTCTTCTGACGTTCCCATACGGCGACATTCTTCAACAAATGCCGCTGCCTGTGCATTATTCTTCGCAATCTTCGCAGCCAAAGGGTGATCAGCCGAAATACCGATAAAGCTCAGGCCAAACAACGTATCGGGGCGTGTTGTAAAGACCTCAACACTATCCAGATCAATATCAAAGCCTTCAGGAGGATTGCTTAATGGGAAACGAACTTTGGCCCCTTCTGAACGACCAATCCAACGCTCCTGCATCGTCCGAACGCGTTCTGGCCAACGATCAAGCTTGTTCAGGCTTTCCAATAATGGTTCAGCAAACTTGGTAATCTTCAAGAACCATTGAGACAGGGTTTTCTTCTCAATGAGTGCTCCAGAACGCCAGCCTCGCCCGTCAACAACTTGCTCATTCGCAAGCACTGTTTGATCGACAGGATCCCAGTTCACAGCTGAATCACGACGCTCAACCAGCCCTGCGGCCATCATATCCAGAAAAAGCTTTTGTTGCTTGCCGTAATATTCTGGCAAGCATGTCGCAATTTCCCGATCCCAATCCAATGAGAAACCGAGCCTTTGCAGCGTTCCCCGCATGGTTGCGATATTTTCCATCGTCCATTTGCCGGGGTGCACATTTCGTTCACGCGCTGCATTTTCAGCGGGAAGGCCAAAAGCATCCCAACCCATTGGGTGTAACACACTAAAACCACGGGCACGTTTATAACGAGCGACCACATCTCCTAATGTATAATTCCGTACATGCCCCACATGCAGCTGTCCCGATGGGTACGGAAACATTTCCAGCACATAATATTTTGGCTTATCAGCAGGTGGGATATCAGGAACTGAAAAAACATTCTTCCGTGCCCACTCTGCTTGCCAGAAGGGTTCACGAGAATGGAAATCAAACATTGGAATTGTCGTATCGCTCATATTAAACTCAGTTATCCCGACCGCCATTCTCTGCGCGCAGTTGGCGTGCACGTGCAAGAATACGTGTTGTTATGTCGGATGTAATCGTTTCAGAAACAGGTGTATCCTGCCATTGGCCACCTTGATATTCCTGACGGAATACAGACACACGCAAAGCATCTGACCGCAAACGACGATCAAGAACATAAGCCGCAATTTTAAAGCGCTCATTCTTGCTCGCAACAGGCTGATACCAATCCGTCAAGATAACACCGCCAACCGCATCAGCCGATGCAAGCGGCATAAAGGATAATGTATCAATCGCACCGCGCCACAAATACGCGTTAACGCCACCTTTTAATTGATCAGCTCCGCCTTCTGCGCCTCGATCCACACCCAAGAGGTGATTACGTGGTTTTGTTAAGCTGTTAGGATCCCGCTCGCTATGTCCGCAAGCGGCGATTGTTCCTAATGCCAGCATACCTGCGGCAAACCGAACTGCCAGACGTCGAGAAGAACTAGTAACTGTCATTTGCATACGAGGCATCATGGTATCCTGCGGGCCAAGCCAAGGCCGATCTCGGAATAGATATAAATTGGCAAAATTCATATCCCAAACATTTCACTCTTCATATCGTGCTCATGAGAAGAGGCCAAGCTTTCTCTGCGCATTAATGCTTTAATACGCATGCTACATACAATATTTCGAGCATTTTTCACATCGTTGTATAAAACAATACATATTTTATCAAATAACGAACGGCCACCCTCAGCCTCTTACAAGCACAGAATCATCTTTGCTTTTGTCATTTATTGCTTCACCCAAGGTTGTACGCGAGGAGCAAAAGCAAGCTGTTTTTTTGCTTTCTGAGGAGAAGCTCCATCTAAATTGTTGTAATAATAGACGCTTTCTATCCCCATTAAACGAGTGGCCTCACTTTCTTCCATAAAAACCGGCTGAGCCGCACCGCTCCAATGCGCATAAAAAGATAACCACTCACACATTTGAACAGGATGATCATCCACAATATTATAAATGCCAGCCGGAGCTTGCAAAGCGGCAATCGTTGCAGATACAGCGTCTTCCACATGAACAAATGATAGAATACTGCTCCCTCTCCCGATGAGAGGCACTTCTACATTGCGAAAATGCTGGCTAAATGCGCCATTTAAAGAATACCACGTTCTTGGCCCATAGAAAAAACCATATCGCAATGCCACTCCCTCCATAGGGCTCTCCAAAACCCTTTTTTCCAAGGCGGCATACATTCTTGAACTTTCTCCAATGTGGCCGGGCGCATCCATCTTAAATGTCGAACTTTCATCCGCAAGGCCACCGTTTTCAGCATTCAAATAGAAGCCGCTTGATTGCTGAATATATCGCTTTACACCGCATGCGTGAGCCGCAGCATGTAAATTTCCCCCTCCTTCCAAGCGTAGTTTCTTATCTGCTGGCAAACGTTCGGCTAACTCAAATGGAGAAGATGGGAGAGAAGTAAGCTGATCGATAACAACATCAGGACGAATATCTTCCATAATAGACATAATATTCGTTCGGTCCAATACATTCCCTTTAACAGCACAAGCCCCAAGTTCAGCAATAAAGGAAAGGCTTTCAGGCCTTTGCGCCATTCCCCATACATCATGGCCAGCTTTTAATAACTGTACCATTAATGGCCGACCAAGCGCTCCGCTCGCGCCTGCAACAAAAATTTTCATATTTTATTTTCCAATATATTTATTCTGAAAAGTTATCGAACAGGCGTGACAAACGGGTTGTTTTTATTTTTTACAAAAAAAGCCAAAAATTGCGCGGGCTCGGTCTTACTCATATTGCGTCCTATAATATGGACATCGTCAGGCCCTTCAAAAAAAGTCTGCCCCGCATGCAGTTTTACAAGTGCGCCCCCTTTGACTTACATGGTTGCATGGCTATTACACCTTGCAAAACATACACAAATACAGATGCGTTATGTCTATGAATGGGGTCCGATGCGCCCGGGGGATAATCCACCCTTAACAAAGCACCCTCCTCCCCCGATAAACCTTTTAAATCATGTATGATTAAAGGTGTCACTTGTGTAACAGAAGCAGCGTGTGCTGTAGAAAAGCTCACCCCCCAGCCACACAAAACAAGAGAGTATAAAAGTTTTTTAGCATATATAAATCCTACCATCCGAATGATGAATTATTTTAAGAACACTTACTATGTTTTGCTTTTCCTAGCCCGACGCATCTCAATACGCTCATCAAACCAAGATTGAACTTCATCTAAAAAAACATCCGGCGCTTTATTTTTAACTGTTAGGACTAAGTCTGCGAGAGATGTCTTTGCTAGTTCCGCACGCATAGCCTGCTCTGCACGCAACATAACGGCATGAATACTACAAACCCCTTGGGACGCCCACGCAGGCGGTTGCTCAGAAAACAGGATGCAACGCTCTCGAATTTCCTGACAGTTAAAAACTGTTTTGCGTCCTTCAACAGCTTCGACAACGTCAAGCACGCAAATATCTTCTGGAGGACGCGCTAATTTATATCCCCCTCGGACCCCTTCTGAGGATTGCAAAATCCCTGCTTTTTCTAATTTTGGCAGAATCTTCGCCATCAACGCAGCAGGAATATTCTGCAATTCCGCTAAATCCATACTGCTTATCGAAGCGGGATTATCCACCAGCCAAAGCAAGCTGTGCAAAACATATTCAGTGCTTGTACCATAAAGTGCCATACGCGGACTATATTAGTCCGTATTTAATTTACAAGACTAAAAAGCTGATTCAACACAGGCTGTCAAAACTGAATATTAAAAAGATAATTCTATGGTGTCCGTGAGAGGATTCGAACCTCCGACCCCAGGATTCATACTACTTCGATTTTCACCGCCATGCCGCAAAATACAACATGTTCGTAGTCTGGACTGTCTCTTTGCCACAACGTTTTAACGTTAAGGCACCACCCGTACAGTCTCTACACCTTCTGCTTACACAGCTTGGCTCGGGATTGGCACGAGATAACCTCAGAGCGTTCCCCGAATTTGAGTGGATCCACTATAAAGTTTCCTCTATAGCGCCCAATTAAACCTTAGGAATCCTGTGCTCTATCCTACTGAGCTACACGGACACACCCTGGAAACATAAATTCCAACACCAGAAATAGCAAGGTTATTTTAATATCAATCCAAACTCAAAGCCGGAGGCACTTCAAACGATAAAGAGGAAAGTGTCAGAATTAAGCACCATCTAATTTGAAGATATACCATCCTCCTCGATGAGCTGCCTCATAATGATCGAGAGTATAATGATGAAGCTGTGCCCACCAGAACAATAACGGATGAGAAAACACTGTGAAGAACAAAAACAAAAAAAGTCCAGAACCTAAAAGTATAATCTCGATCGTTTGATCATTTATATTATTTCTTACGTACGCAACTAACATTGAAAGAAATAAAAAAATAAAAAGAAGTGCATCAAAATTTATAAAAATTGTACTATAGACTGTGATCGTTTTATCATTTTTATTAAAATCTAGAATTCTTTGAATAGTTTCGAACAGTGAGTAAGAACATATGATTGATATGACTCCTAAAACACTTAACCTAAATAAAGCTTTGTTACGTGGAGTTTTATAAATCACACATTTTCTAAGAAAAGGCATTTTCAATGCACTCCTAAGCCCTAACTTTTAGGACATTCTTCCAATATAGATATTCAAAATACACTCCAGGATGAGTTACAAATTCTTTGTAATCAGCTCCAAGATCTTCAACATATTCTATTGCACTTTCAATCGGGTTATTTACTTCCACTTCTTTAGCTATAGCAATAGCTTTTTCTGTTATTTTATACTGTGAATCCCATTGAGATAATTTATAGCCTGCATAGACGCATGTTGCGGATACAAGACAGCAAGTTAAAACAACAGGGGCACCGCCGGCGATTAAAACAGACCCCACAACAACCCCAGCTGCCGTTCCCAGTACAGCCTGAACGACGTCACTTAAAATAGTAACCCCTAAGCGAGTCATATCAAATTTATCTTGCAAACATTCATGTACCACATCCATTGCAATCAGACACACAACAGCCACCTTGACACCTTTAGCAGCCTCTTTCAGCATTTCCGCACGCCCAATAACAAGGCCCATTTCTTGAACCAATGTCTTTTCATCAAATAGCGCATCCCTATTAAAACTGCCTTCTTTTACTTTTATACTCAGAGTTTGATACACACGATCACGCAAACTAAGAGGCCCTTTTACTATAACGACTTCTTTTCCGGTCTTTGTTGTCGTAAATAAGAAAGTAGCAGACAAACCCAAAAACCAAATTTGTTTCGCTGCGCTTTTTCCACTAGAAATAGCATCGCGCCAACCAAACATATCTATATTTGTTTTGTCCTTTAGCCATTCATTTCCCTGATCCACTCTTCTAGCGATGGAGGGTGCAGGATTGCCTACGCCTGAACCCAACTTCCAAATAGGATCAAGACTATTTTGCCCCTCTATCGCAGACAACGCCTGAAATTGCGCTGGAGACATAAAAATCATTGTTGTGTCATTAGGCGGAACAGCACTCATAAAATCTTTTATATCCTACGGCTCAGTCGTATCTTTTGAAAAAAACCAATACGCTCATATTTGTGAGAATAAATAAACTCTCGTTTGTTACCCATTATTATCCCCTCTATTTCAAACTTACTTTCACAATGCAACCCCATCTACTTTTTCTTCAACCAACCGTGTAAATTCTCTTGCCCTTGCCGGCAGTTTCTGGCACATAAATATTAAATTGCATTTATTAAGTTAAAGTGCTTTTTATAATGCTTTCCTATGTGGAATAGTCCAGTCTTTCTCCGTTAAAATATTCATACAAACGGCAACAGGTACCGTCGTACCCGATCGGACAATTTTTACCTTACAAATATTGGCGCGCAAGCTTCGCATTATATGACAACAAAGGTTGATCGATTGAAAGTCACTAGTTTGAGCGGAAACGCCTTCGCGTGCTTGGATGCGACCGGGAAGTTATTCTGTAGCGATACACCATGTAAGTAATCCTATCCACCACACTCCTAGCCACCTTCGGGTGGCTTTTTTTATGCCGAAAGGAAAGAAGAAATGCCAAATATTCAAATACAACTTGCTGAACAAAAGCATCGGCACGGTCAAAGTAATCAACGTTTAGATAATATTAAATCAGCCATCTGGCACGCGCTCCAAGCGGGAGTGCATCCGTAATGGGAGGCGTTGCTGCACGCGGGATTGATCTGGCACAGGTAAAATATGAATGGGTTCAGCCTGCCCTTGCCACTCTTGGGCTTCTATCGCCAGCACGCCTCAATCTTGTCACCGGGATTGGGTTAGCCGAGAGCAACTATATCTGGATGAAACAACTCAATAATGGTCCCGCTCTTGGCTTTTGGCAGATGGAGCCCTTTACGCATGATGATCTGTGGAAGAACTCATTGATTGCACCATGTCGCTCGCGCATTGCTTACGGATTGCATCAGCTTCTTCATGGCGTTGAGCCAGCATCCTCCCAGATGATCACTAACCCGCTTTATGGTGCTGGAATGTGTGCGGTGAAAGTCTGGCTTGCGCCTCAATCCCTCCCTGCCGCCGATGATGCTGTTGGCATGTCCGCCTATCACAAGCGCTGGTATAATTCCGCTCTTGGGGCGGCTGATCCTGTGCGAAATATTCCTGCTTTTAAGCGGGTAATCCTCGCCTAACTCCTTTTTAAAACGAGACCACTATGGACCCTGTCTCTTTGATGCACACTATCGCCCCTTTTCTGCCTGCGCGCTATAGCGCGGACCTCTTGGCGATTGTGACCTTTCTGATTTCCACTTGCGCTTTGATCGCTCGTTTCTGGGCGCGGCCTAAAGATGGGTCAAAATGGCTCTTCCTTTACGTTCTGATCAATCAAATCGCGATGAACGGCAATCACGCGGCCAATGCGGATGATGTAGACGCGCACACCGGCAAAACGTGACTGAACCCTCTTAACCCCGAAGGAGGCAGCGGCAGCGCTGTCAGACCGAACGATCTTTTCAATGCTCCTACTGAGGAGCTTTTTTTATGGGAAAAACACACCATGGCAACCGCCTCTGACGTTACCAAACAACTTGTCACCATTATTGAAAATGCCGCAGGCAATGCGATTAAGCCAGCACAGAAAGCCAAACTGGAAGCGACGGCCGCTATTGTGGGCGGTCTAGGCGATGATATCGCGCCTCTTTTAGAGGAGCGCTATGACGTGGATGCTCTTTTAGCGGGCATCAGCAAGGTCGAAGGCGGCGCAATCCAGATTGAAGACGGCCTTGATGACATTAAGGTTGCGTTGAAAGGCAAGCCTGTCTCAACTCCGGCTTCATCCGTGCCTGTCACAGGCTATGCTCAATAATGTTGGGCTATGCTCATCTTGCCGAGGGCCTTTGTGCTCTCGGTGTTCTGCTCTTTCTGGTGACGTTTTCCTATCGCGCAGGAAAGAACAAGGCCTCCATTGTATCATCCCGTCAACAGGCACAAGCCGCCAATGTCATGACACAGAAATCCCAAGCTATGGCTCAGGCTGAAGCGGATAAACCTGCGACAGAAGATGCTCTTTTAACGCGTCTGAAGGATGGGAACGCATGAAGTGGATTGTTCTCGCTCTTGCCCTCACCGGCTGCACATCGGTGCAATATGTGCCGTGTCCCGTTTTGGTGCATTACACCAAAGACGATCAGGCTCGTCTGGCGTCTGAGATCAAGAAATCTCCACAGCCAGAGACTATTCGATGGCTGGGGGATTATGTTGGGTTACGCGATCAGGTGCGGGCTTGTTCGGGACATGAATAAAAGGGGTATAATCCCCTTTTTCTAACCACGAACCTTTTTCTATATCCCCACAAAATACCCCACACCCAAAAAGACACACCAGAAAATGGAGTAAATAACCGTTGTATGATTGATATTTTTTTGGCTGTTTTCTGCGGTTAATTGGCGGAGGGGATGGGATTCGAACCCACGGTACGGTATGACCCGTACAACGGTTTAGCAAACCGCCGCCTTCAGCCACTCGGCCACCCCTCCGCTTTGAACGCGAATCACACGGCGTTTGCAAGAACGTTCTTAGGAGGGTTTGAGCTTGCGGTCAAACCCCCCAAGAGCATTTTTCTTATTCTGAGAGAAGTTTCTTCAGAATTTCATTCACCAGGGCAGGGTTTCCCTTCCCTTTCATGGCTTTCATGGTTTGACCAACAAAGAAACCAAACAGCTTATCTTTACCGGACTTATATTCAGCCACCTTGTCGGCATTCGCTGCTAGAATCTCACGAATAGAAGCCTCAATAGCCCCCGCATCGGTTACCTGCTTCAGACCTTTACGTTCAATGATCGCTGATGCTGTGTCTCCAGTATCAAACATATCTTCCAGAACTTCTTTGGCGATTTTTCCATTAATGGTCGAATCAGAAATCAAGGCTAATAATTCACGCAGATTTTCAGCACTTACGGGGCTATCTTCAACCGTTTTGCCCGTGCGATTTAATGCACCGAAGAAATCTCCCAACATCCAGTTTGTCGCTAAACGTGCATCAGCGTTTTTAGCAACCGTTTCATAGAAATCAGCAACAGATTGCTCTGCGGTTAAGACGCCAGCTTCATACCGTGTAACGCCATACTCTTTTTGTAGACGGGCTATTTTATCTTCAGGCAATTCAGGTAAAGACGCTTTTAAAGCATCAACCCATGATTGCTCGATAGTTAATGGAAGCAAGTCTGGGTCTGGAAAATAACGGTAATCATGAGCGTCTTCTTTTGAACGCAACGAGCGTGTTTCTCCACGCACGTGATCAAAAAGTCTTGTCTCCTGATCCACTTCGCCACCAGCTTCCCATACTTCGATCTGACGCTGTGCTTCTGTTTCTATCGCCTGCATAACGAAGCGAATAGAATTCACATTCTTGATTTCACAACGCGTGCGATAGCCGCTCTCACCAGGTTTACGGACAGAGACGTTCACGTCTGCACGCATTGAGCCTTCGTCCATATTCCCGTCACAGGTGCCGATGTAACGCACGATCTGACGAAGCTTCCGCAAATATGCCCCAGCTTCTTCAGGTGAGCGAATGTCTGGCTCACTCACGATTTCCATCAAAGCGACGCCAGCACGATTCAAATCAATGAAAGAACGTGTCGGATCCTGATCATGGATAGACTTACCAGCATCCTGCTCAAGATGCAGGCGTGTCACCCCAATCTCACGCGTGCTGCCGTCTGCCAAATCGACAACTACGGCGCCTTTTCCAACAATCGGGTGCTCAAACTGACTAATCTGATACCCGGTTGGCAAATCAGCATAAAAGTAGTTTTTACGGTCAAAGCGACTGAATAAATTGATTTCAGCGTTCAAGCCTAAACCCGTCCGTACAGCCTGCGCAACGCACTCCTGATTCAAAACCGGCAACATACCGGGGAAACCAGCATCAACTAAACTGACATGAGTATTAGGCTCTCCACCATATTCAGCGGAAGCCCCTGAAAAAAGCTTAGATTGACTAATGACTTGGGCATGAACCTCCAAGCCAACAACAATTTCCCACTCTCCAGTATTGCCGGTGATACGATAGCTCATGCCGACACTCCTGCATGAATAGATGGTTTATGAGTAAAAGCGGCGGCCTGTTCAATGACATGCCCTGCTGCGATCAGAGTTTCTTCATCAAAGAATTTACCAATCAGCTGCAAACCAAGCGGAACGCCATGAGCATCCAAACCCGCTGGAACAGATAGGGCTGGCACACCAGCCATACTTGCAGGAACTGTAAAGACGTCATTCAGATACATCTGAACCGGGTCTGTTGGTTTTTCATCCTGAGCAAATGCACCAGAAGGCGCGGTAGGTGTCAGCAACACATCAACCTGCTCATAAGCATTTAAGAAATCACGCTGTATAAGCGTTCTGACCTTTTGAGCCCGTAAATAGTAAGCATCGTAATATCCAGAAGACAGAACATGTGTCCCAATAAGAATACGACGTTTCACTTCCTCACCAAAGCCCGCAGCACGCGTCGCTTCATAAAGGCCATCAAGCGTATCAGCCTTAACGCGCTCTCCAAAACGAACACCATCATAGCGTGCCAAGTTAGAAGATGCCTCCGCAAGAGCTGCAATATAATAGGCTGGCAAACCATATTTTGTATGAGGTAATGAGACCTCAACAATTTCTGCACCGGCCTCTTTAAGCCAGTTCATTCCTTGCTGCCACAAGGCCTCTATTTCTGCAGGCATTCCATCCACGCGATATTCTTTTGGAATACCAACGCGCAATCCTTTTACACCACGTGTCAAAGCCGCTTCATAATGAGGAACTGGGACATTAACACTCGTCGAATCACGCTCATCAAAGCCAGCCATTGATTCAAGCAAAATCGCACAATCCTGAAGATTACGCGCCATTGGACCAGCCTGATCTAACGAGCTTGCAAAAGCGATTGTCCCAAACCGGGAGCAGCGACCATAGGTTGGCTTAATCCCTGCAATCCCGGTAAAAGACGCAGGCTGACGGATGGACCCGCCCGTATCTGTCCCTGTGGCGCCGAGTACAAGCCCAGCGGCAACAGCTGCCGCAGAACCCCCAGAGGATCCACCAGGAACCAGCTTTGCATCTGAGCCTTTGCGTTTCCAAGGGTTTTCAACAGCACCGAATGCCGACGTCAGGTTAGCTGATCCCATCGCAAATTCATCAAGGTTCAGCTTACCTAAAAAGACAGCGCCATCACGCAATAAATTCGCTGTCACTGTGCTTTCATACGGTGGAACAAAATTACCAATAATCTTGCTCGCAGCCGTGGTGCGAATGCCTGTCGTACAAAACAGATCTTTAATACCAAGCGGGATACCGCACAGCTTACCACCCTCGCCCTTTTCCAAGGCTTGATCAGCAACCTTAGCGGCAGCACGCGCTTGATCTGGTGTGCGGGTAATGAAGCTGTTTAAACGGCCATCCAAACGGTCAGCCGCATCAATATACGCGTCAGTTAATTCAACTGCTGAAATCTTACGTGCCTTAAGAGCATCACGCGCCGAAGCCAGCGTTAGGTCATAAATGCTGGACATTATTCTACCACCTTCGGAACTGTGTAAAATGGACCTTCACGCTCTGGAGCGTTCGACAACACCGCTTCACGGTTGTTCCCGTCTGTCTCCGCATCTTCTCTCAAGCGCGCTTTAGCGAGGCCTGTTCCAATCATGGGTGGAACATCAGAAATATCCACCTCATTCAGTTGTTCTACCCAATCAATGATAGAACCCATGTCTTTACCAAGAGCATCAATCTCTTCTGGTTTCAGACCAATTCTGGCCAATCTGGCAATTCGTGTAACCGTTTTCGCGTCGAGCGACATGGAAATCCCTAAAAGCAAAAGAAAATAATGATAGCATTATCAGTGTAAATTAGATCATAACGCTTGGCTATGTCCCTATTCAATCCACAAGAACTTCGAAAAGCGATTCAACCCAACCAACGTGTGCTCGGTTTGGACCCAGGATCCAAGACAATTGGCATCGCTTTAAGTGATGTGTCTCTTATGCTGGCATCCCCTTTCGCAGGGATCCGCAAGCGGAAACTCAAGGAAAATACTCCCGAGATCGCCAAAATTATTAAAGAGCATGATGTAGGGGCTCTTATCGTCGGACTTCCACTCTCCCTTGATGGGGATTTCGGCCCTGCCGCACGCGCCGCCTCTGACTGGACTGAAGCCCTATCTGAACGATTACAGATTCCCGCGTGTTTGTGGGATGAGCGCCTCTCATCAAGTGCGGTGAATCGCTTTTTAATTCAAGACGCTGATATGACTCGAAGCAGAAGAGCAGATGTTGTTGATAAAATGGCAGCAGCTTACATGCTTCAAGGATGGCTTGATGCCACCGCTCTTACATAACCAGTAATCCAATTAATATTCCAGCAGCGGACAAGCCAAGAAGAATAGAAATAGGAAGCATTGTACTCGACATTAAAGATTCTACTTCTTCTGTCGCTTCCAATTCAGTGTTATCTTCTAATTCTTCTTGGTTTTCATTCATAGCCACATCCAATTTTCAAGTAATCCAAGCGTCTTATACGCGAGTGTCTTTTTTATGAATTGAAACAGATCAAATATACTATACGTCAATACAATATATTTCGACAATCACCTCATATTTTCGATTTCTGTCAAAAATCGAACGCTTACTCATAAAAATTATACATCTTTCATATAAAGATTGTTATTAATTCACACGCTTTTGTGAAAGCAGTCCACTTTTGTTTATCAAAGGACACATCAAACGCTATGACCTTTTACTTATTGGTGCTTGTTAAAGTCTTAATTGGCCTTGTTATGGTGGTTGTTTCATTAAACATAACAGGAAGGACACAGTTTAGCCAAATGACGGTTATCGACCTTGTCGGTAACTTTATTATTGGTGGTGTCATTGGTGGTGTTCTTTACAATAATGACATTAGTTTGTGGCGCTACATCATTGTATTGCTGTTCTGCCTCAGCATTATGGGCATCGCAAACTATATCACCAGAAACTGCGCCACAATACGACATGCTTCAATCGGAAAACCCATCCCAATTATTGAAAATGGGCGTTTCCTTGTCGAATCTTTTCAAAAATATAAGAGCAAGCTTGATATTTGCGATATTGCCACAAACCTCCGTCAGCATGGTATTTTTGGCTTTGATGATATTCAATTCGCCCAACTTGAGCCAAGTGGCCAGCTCAGCGTTATTAAGGGAGAGGAAGAACACCCAACGCGCTTTGTCGTTTTCCAAGGTGAATTGTTAAAATATGAACTTGAAGTTGGAGACCTAAAAGAAGACTGGGTTCTGAGTGAAATCACCCATGCGCTTGGTCAGTTTGATCTAAAAGACATATTCTTGGCGGAATGGTGTTATAACCACATGACCGTTATTATGATGGATGGCCGTATTATCAAAGGGCCTTTACGTCCTGAACGCTCCGTCAATGCTCAAGGTATATTAAACTCCAAATATGCAAACGATATTTCCAATAGTCGTTGGCTACGAACAGAAAAAAGATATTTCCACTAATATACATAACATTTTACCCCGATATCATATTGTATCGGGGTAAATACTTTATCGAATAAGTTCATATAAAGCGACAGCCGCCGCATTCGAAACATTCAAACTTTCCATATCACCGGGCATATAGACACTTGCAATTTCATCACATGATTCACGCGTTAAACGCCGCAACCCTGCACCTTCCGCACCAAGCACTAACGCAACACGTCGCTTTCCGAAGGACTGACCATCCAAACGAGCACCACCAGCATCTAGCCCTACAACCCATAAATCTTCTTTTTGAAGAGAGGCCAGCGCGCGCGACAAATTAACTTCCCGAATAATGGGCACAACATCCAACGCACCCGAAGCCGCTTTTGCCATAGCCCCACTTTCTTGAGGGGTATTCCGGTCTTGCACCAACAAAGCACATGCCCCGAAAGCGGCAGCAGAACGTAAAATAGCACCTATATTTCTTGGATCTGTGACCTGATCCAAAACCAAAATTGCTCCCGGACGCCCTAACGCTTCAAAGATTGTAGGGGGCTCTAAAGCTTCAACACGCAAACAAACACCTTGATGAACAGCATCCCGCTCACACAACCGGTCCAAACGCTCACGCTCAACGATTTGAGGCTGTATGCGCTCATCCTTATCAAAGGATGATGCAGCTTCTTTCGTTGCCAAGAACTCATGAATAACGCGGTTTGGATTTTTCAAAGCCGCTTGAACAGCATGCTTTCCATAAATCCAATAACTCGAAGAAGAGCCTGCTTTAGGAGAACGCTCATGATGTGAGCGTTTCCCCATCTTATCAGGTGTTTTTTGCGACAAAGTCGAACGGGAAAAAGAACGTTTAGCCATAATTTTTATATATAATTGAGGATAAGCAATTGACATAGAGATAAAATCACCATATTCCAACCGCGGAGCCGGAGAGGTGCCCGAGTGGCTAAAGGGGGCGGACTGTAAATCCGCTGGCGTACGCCTACGTTGGTTCGAATCCAACTCTCTCCACCACGATCTTTTTTGATCTATGCTCTTGGCAATGGATTCTGCCAGATCTTTGGATCGAACCGCATCATATTTTCGATGCTGATGATTCCTGTCTTTTAAACTTTTAATGAAGTTTTATAGGCGGGGTCTGTCTTATGTCTTCTAAAGCAAAATTATTATCCGCATTGAGAATAGTCCTTCTCTGGACCGCACTCCTCATTCCACTTGGCCTTTCTGTCGGCTCTCTTTGCGCTTTCTTCCTATGGGCACTTAAGGCTGTAACGGACTATCGTCTTTCTCACCCATCTATCCTTTTTGCCCTCCCCATAGCCGGCGTGGGGGTTGGACTGCTTTATTATTGGTGCGGCGGCAAAGCAGAAGGTGGCAATAACCTCATTATTGACGAGATCCATAAGCCTGGTGGTGGTGTCCCTCTCCGAATGGCCCCACTTGTCTTACTCGGCACCATAATCAGTCATCTTTTTGGAGCATCTGTTGGCCGGGAAGGCACAGCGGTACAAATTGGTGGAAGTATTGCAGGTGGGATTGCCAAGCTTTTCAACCTCTCCCCACAATCAACACGATTGCTTTTAACCGCAGGGATTGCCGCAGGCTTTGGTGCCGTTTTTGGAACACCTATTGCAGGAGCCATTTTTGCTTTAGAAGTTCTAGCATTAGGCGAACTAAACTACGCCGCTCTTTTACCCGTTGCAGCCGCATCCATTATCGCGGATTGGGTTTGTCATCTATGGGGTATCCACCACACTGCATATCATGTTGGCTTCCAAGGCGGATCGGCACAAAATGGTTCTTTTTTCCATACTAATGCTCTTTTATTTATCAAAGTTTGCTTAGCATCCATCGCTTTTGGCTTAGTAAGCCGTTGCTTTGCGCGAAGTATTCAATTTCTTTCATCCACCTTTAAAAAACTATGCCCTCTTCCATGGCTACGCCCTGCAATCGGTGGTCTTCTCACCATTCTTCTCGTCGAAATTCTCGGAACGCGTGATTATCTTGGTTTAGGCGTTACATCGCCTTTACCCGATCACCCAAGTATCGTGAATTTTTTTACACTCCATCATTATACGTGGAGTTGGTTTTTCAAATTAATCTTCACAGTAACGGCCCTCTCTACAGGATTTAAAGGCGGAGAAGTAACACCTCTTTTCTTTATTGGCGCAGGCCTAGGGAATGCGCTTGCCCCTCTCCTCAACGTTCCCGTAGATCTTCTCGCAGGGATTGGGTTTGTCAGCGTCTTTGCTGGAGCGGCGAATACACCATTGGCGTGCACGTTCATGGCCGTAGAACTATTTGGAGCCACCAACATCGTTTATTACGCAGCCGGATGCTTTATTGCCTACATCACTTCCGGCCATACCGGGATTTATCAATCCCAAATCATTGGATATCCCAAAAATATATGGTCCAATCTTTTAGCTGGAAGAACGTTACGTGACACGCATAACCTCCCTCCAGCCTCTATTCATAAAACCACATCACAACACGAATGAGGAAATATCCGTTCAACCTTTACTGAGCGTTATCAACGCCCGTATGTGTTTCTGGTGAGAAGGTCCATCCTTCTCCATAAGGTTGAGGAGAAAGCAAACTCCACCCATTACTTGCCGTCGCCCATCCTGAAGCGGAAGAATCTGCTGCGCCTTTAGAGAACTTTCTCACATCACTCGCTTGGACATCCCCATGCGCAGTATTCCCCCAACCATGCCGAACATAATCAACCACCATTGCAACCTGATTAGGCGTTAAGATATTTTGATAACCCGGCATTGCAACAGCCGATGGTGCCCAATTCGTAGGCGGCAATACGCCACCATGCACCACGACATTTACAATGGATGCTGGATTATGTGTTTGTAAAACAGGATTTCCCGCTAAAGGCGGAAACATACGAGCAACGCCTTGCCCATCATTTTTATGACAGATTGCACATTGAGCCACATAAATTCCTGCTCCCGTATTCATCGAAGCAGCCGTATGGTCTAATTCATTTTTCGTTTCATTCTTATAAATATATGCCCCTTGATCCTGCACTTTCGGGAGCGTCTTTAAGTAATGAGCAATGGCTTGCAAATCATCGTCATGTAAATGCTGCGTGCTCCATGCGACAACATCACCCATTCCGCCAAACACAGCAGCCCGATCAATACGGCCAGTCTTCAAAAATTGAGCAATATCCTCTTCCGACCACTCACCTAGCCCTTCTTTACGATCACTACGCAAACTTGGTGCTACCCAATTATCAATGGGCGCTCCCCCAGAAAGATAAGAATCATCCGATGCATCCAAAGCGCGTTCTTCCATCACCACTCCCCTTGGAGTATGACATGCCCCGCAATGCCCGGGCCCTGTCACAAGATATTCTCCTCGCGCTGTAACAGGATCTTCTCCAGGTTGCGGTTGGAATGGCCGAGGAGACGGAGCATACAACATCCGCCAGATTGAAATTGGCCAACGCATCGAAAGTGGCCAAACGATATTTACAGAACGGTTCGGTTTATAAACCGCAGGCACCCCATACTGAAAATAAGCATATAATGCGCGAATATCCGCATCGGTTATCCGAGAGAAACTCGTATAAGGCATGGCAGGATAGAGAGTTGAGCCATCTTTACGAATGCCTTTCCTGACAGCAGCGGCAAACTCATCTAAAGAATAACTCCCAATTCCAGTTTGATCATCAGGTGTTATATTCGTGGAGTAAATGGAGCCTATTGGCGTTGCGATCTTTAAACCACCCGCATATCCCTGCCCATGCAAAGCCGTATGACACGCCATACAATCAGCCACACGCGCAAGGTAAGCCCCTTGTTTTATTAAAGCTGGGTCTTTCAGATCCTGAGCAATACCGTGAGATGCGACACCGATTGATAATGTAGCACCCAACGCCATGATTAAAGCTTTTTTCATTGTATAATTCCTATACATGATGCTTACTTCTGCCCGTTACTTGAATTTATAGGTGCTTGATTGGTATTTTCAGGTATTTGATCTTTGTTTTTGCGTGCATCAACTTCAGATTGATACGTATCATTCGCTCTTTTTATAATGAACTGACGGATATGCTCGATTTGTTCTGGCGTCATTGATTTATCAAAACGATCCATTCCATAAGCGGTTAGAGCACCACGTCCGACGACATTATAAAAACCATCCTGACTGCGGATTGCACCAGACCAACGCAAATCAGGTAAAACCTCACCAGATTCAACGTTATCTCCATGGCAACCGGCACAGAACGTTTGGAATTGGAAATATCCGTCTGCCGTTTTACTTGGATCATACTCCGCAGGCGGTTTTACAGGTAAATATCCCTTATTATTCTCTGGCGGTAATTTATCTTTTCCATCAAGTGAAAACGCTATCACTCGTGAATGATTAACCGTCCACCCCGATGTCCGGGCAGCGCTTCCTAAGAAAAGAGGATAAATACCGCCCCAACCCACTTCCACAGCGACGTACTGCTTACCGTGCGCCAAGTATGTAACAGGTGGCGCAATAATCGCACTTTGTGCTGGAAAACTATATAAATCCTGCCCTGTCGTGGCATTATAAGCATGGAATGTTCCATCTGCGAGACCTTGGAACAAGACATTTCCTGCTGTCGTTAAAATACCCCCATTCCATGGCCCTTTATGGGGGATCGTAAACGCAGCCTGCTGCTTCTGAGGATCCCACGCTACGATAGAGCCCTTTAAATCATTATAAAATTGTTTGACGAGTGCATTATTCTCTGGAGAACCATCATTCACTAAGCCAATCTTGGACATATCAAGCCCCAAGTTCCAGCTATCGGGATGAGGCTTAAACCCACCAACTTGCGGGCTATATACAAAAGGAACTTGTTGCTGTGGGATATAAACGAGCTTTGTTTGCGGATCATAAGACATCGCCGCAAAGTTATGGCCTCCCAAATCTCCAGGAATGCCATACCAAGGCTTACCTGTCTCCGTCCATAACGCATTTGGGTTATAAATTGGACGGCCAGTTTTAGGATCTAACCCCTTTGCCCAATTGACGTATGTATAGTTTTTGCCGGAAATAAACTCGCCCGTTTTTGCATCCAAAACGTAGAAAAATCCATTTTTGGGTGCATGCACAATCACATGCCGCATTACTCCATTAACCGGCATATCCAACGTCATAATTTGCTGAACAGAGGTATAATCCCACTGATCCATCGGTGTTTCTTGGAAATGCCAGACATACTCTCCCGTTTCTGGGCGTATCGCAACGATACTTCCCAAAAACAGATTATCTCCCTTCCCTTCTGAGCGGAATTTATAGTTCCAAGGAGATCCATTCCCAACACCAAGGTAAATCAGATCCGTTACGGGGTCATAAACAATTGAATCCCATACGGTGCCACCACCTCCTTGCTGCTTCCAAGCTCCTTTAGCACTCCATGTTGGATAAGCCTTCGACATCAGGATTTTATCTGAAGGTGCTCCATCTGGCTTATTTTCAGCATTAGGAACTGTGAAAAAGCGCCAATCGAGCTTTCCTGTCTCTGCATCATAAGCCGAGACAAACCCACGTGCTCCAAATTCAGCACCGCCATTTCCAATAATGACCCGCCCCTTAGCAATACGGGGCGCACCATCAACCGTGTATGATTTTTGCCTACCGAGAGCAGCGTCTTGTGGAATGGTGTTCACACTCCAAACTAATTTTCCAGTTTTTGCATCTACAGCGATAAGACGCCCATCAAATGTTCCCCAAAAGATCTTGCCATTATAATAAGCAGCCCCACGGTTTACGGTATCGCAACAGCCTCGATCTGCTACATTCCCGGGAACTTTGGGGTCATAATCCCACAAAAGCTTTCCTGTTGCGGCATCTAATGCTTTCAGCTTGCTCCAATTCGTCGTCGCATACATCACACCATTAACAATAAGTGGCGTACCTTCCTGACCTCTATTTGTATCCAAATCAAAATGCCAAGCTAATTTAAGGTCATGCGCATTTTCAGTGGTAATTTGCTGTAACGGACTAAAACGCTGCTCAGAATAGGTACGTCCATAAGTTAACCAATTAGCTTGGTCTTCATCTGCATGATCCAACACAGATTGAGGATTTGGCTGAGCATATACTGGCAGAGCGATGCCAAAAGTTCCCATAATAAATGTCGTTAATACAACAGTCTTAAAAAAATTGGACTTCTTATTCCTGCTATAGAAATGAAAACTTCTTATTTCTTTATTACTCAAAGAATTATCGAATTTCATAAATAAAAGACCTTAGTTTGATCAAAGCAGACTTAGATTCTGTTGATCAAACTAGTACTCAAAATATCTACTTACAAAAGTAACAATTTAGATACTTCAATCGCAAATAGAGAAATTTATAAATATTTCGTTTCCATATAAATCAACAAGTAAGGAAACAGCGATAAATAGGAAGAGTATTCCCTCTATCACTGTTTTTATAACACTTTAATTTGAATGTGTTGAAGCACGAACAAAAGTCCGATTAAGAGACTCTAATATGGGGAATGCTTCTCTCCAAATGCGCAAGAACTTCCCTTTAGACATTCCCGTTCCACTCATAATCCTAATTAAATCTGCAATTGTGTTTCCCCCGTTAATATGAGGGAGAATACTTCTGATCTGATGAGGCAGAGCAATCGGTACGGTCAACGTTCCAAATGAGAAAACAAGTGTTCCATCCATCCGAATTTGTTTTGCCAATTCATCACCCGGAATCTCACGCATAATGGGAACAGAATTTACATCCATATAGTCTGGAGCATCTTTCTTAGCTCCTTTCTTCACAACATACACAACATGCGTTGCCATATTCCCTGTAAGGGCCTCAGCAACGGCAGCTTGCTCTTGCCATGATAGCTTTTCAATACGAGAGCGCAATTTAGGATTAGGCAAAAATAAGGCTGGATTATAGCGTGCGGGCTCCAACAAGCAGGTTGTTTCTAACCCGGCATCATCAAGCAACTGAAGAAAATCCGTAATTGTATAGGCCCGATCACGTGGGTTAAGCAGCAAGTCATATAGTCCGGCATCCCCACCCGTTAAATGATCTCCAAAATTGCCATTTTGTCTTAACCAAGCTGTAGCCGGTAATGTTTGCATAACGCGCTTTGCAACATCCAGCCGTTCCGATGGCTTTTCTGAGAACGGAGACAGAATTTCCAGAGCCTCCTGCACCATATACACACCTGTCCGACCATGAGGTGCATAAACCATCAACCCCATGCCCCCATCAGGCTTTAAAAGCCCTGTCAATGCACGCAAGGTCTCTAACGGGTCTGGCAAGTGATGAAGAACACCACAGCAATCAATATAATCAAACTCGCCTAAATTCAGACGATCAATCTCCGTCAAGGAGCCTTCAATAAACCGTATATTCGTTAACCCACGCACCTCTGCGCGTGCTTTTGCAATAGATAAGGCATGTTTGGAGCGATCAACACACACCACTTCTCCCGGACGCGATGCGCGCATCAAATGCGTTGCTAGCATAATGGCCCCATCTCCTGTCCCACAGCCAGCAACAAGTGCCCTTAATGGAACTTCAGGAGATCTTTGCGCCGCAAACACCCAATAATCAATTTCACGGAGATGGCTTGGACTACCAATTAATAAACGTTTCTCTTCATCACGCGGGTCACGCTCTGGATAGGGATAAGCTTCATACTGTGCTGCGAGTTCTTGATCACGAGCATCGTTGCTAGAAGATGTCATAAATTTCCCTATCCAAATAAAAACATGGCCGCAAACAATGTTTACGACCATGTCCTATTCATCTTCTCAAAGAAGAACAAATATTTTTTACGCTTTTACCCGACGAGCAAGATTTGCAAGAGATGCAATCTGAAGAGTGAGGAACTCTCTCGTTTTCTCATCCGTCAGTTGTAAACTCTCAGAATCTACTTTGGTCATAGACTGGCCAATCATAACTTCTGGTTTATTCAGAACGAAGCAATCCAAGAAGACAAGGCTCTGACGCAACTGATACTGAGCCCGCGCCCCCCCAATTGGCCCTGGCGATGCTGTCTGGATCGCAACAGGTTTACCTGCTAACGGCTGCGGAGCAACACGAGACAACCAATCAATCGCGTTTTTAAGAACACCCGGGATAGAGTAATTAAACTCAGGCGTAACAATAATAACACCATCTGAATGCCGAATCTGCTCTGCCATTTCTTCAACAGCTTTAGGAAAAGCCTGATTTTGAACATCCTGATTATAATGTGGGATGTCACCAATCGACCCTAACGCAGAAATTGTTACACCCTCAGGTGCCAATTCAGGCAATGTGCGTGCAATCGCTGCGTTTATAGAACCTTTTCTCAAACTGCCAACTAAAGTCACAAAATGAAGAGGTTTCGTATCACTCATTATGGAACAACCTTAAAATCTAAAATTATGCTTTATTTACCTGCTTCCCGCGCCAAGACACGCTGCACAGCAGGATCAGCCTCAAGCCGATCATGAAGAGCTTTAACATTAGGCCACGAGGAAATACCACCCTCTAGAATTTTATCTGCCCAGCGAATCATGGGGAAAGCATATGCATCCACCACAGACCTTACGCCTTTTCCTTCGCCCACAATCCATTCACGTCCAGCAAGATGTTTATCCAACACATCAAAACGTTTGCGGATCATGCTATGAGCAGCTTCTAAAACCTTTTTCTTGGCCTCTTCACTTGGATCTGTCGTATAGCGTTGAGGGAAATAAACCGGCCAGAATGCAGGGTGAACATCAGCTCCAAAGAACGAAGACCATTGCTGTGCTTTCCCACGTTCTTTTACCGATTTTCCACCAGAAAGATTAGCTTCTGGATGTTTATTCGATAGGTAATCTAAAATAGCACCGGCTTGTGTTAATAACCAACCGTCATCCTCTTTTAATGCAGGAACAGCACCTGTTGGGTTAACAGCCAGCAACTCTGGAGAGCCAAACTTCACTTTGACTGCTTCATATGGAGCGCCAATCCATTCTAAAACAATATGAGGAGCAAGAGAGCAAGCACCGGGTGCATAATAAAGCGTTGTTGACATTCTGAATGCCTTTCTCTGTAAAATTTTATTTATGATAAAATAACACAGAGCTGCCGTCACGCCTGAAAATAAAACAATACATTCACAAAAAGTTTATAATTTGATATTATTATTAAATAATATAAGGTGCACCATTAAGTAAAAAGATGCACCTTACAAGTATTAACCTAACCCCAATTCATGAGATGTAGCTTTTAATACCTCAATCCCAGGCAATAACTTACCCTCTAACCACTCAAGGAAAGCACCACCTGCTGTAGAAACATAAGTCATTTGATGCACAACCCCTGCATGACGCAGAGCCGACACCGTATCACCACCACCAGCGATGGTTTTTAACTTGCCGTCTTTTGTCAAACGAGCTGCTTCTTGTGCAACCGCAACCGTAGCACGATCAAACGGCTCAATTTCAAAAGCACCTAACGGACCATTCCAGACAAGTGTCTTTAACTTCGCAAGGTGTTGATTAATCAACTCAACCGTCTTTGGACCTGCATCCAAAACCATTGTATCCGCTGGAATTTTATCAATCGGACATACATCCGATGCTGCACCCGCTTTAAATTCACGCGCTACAACAGCATCCACAGGCAACACAATTTCACAGCCCTTGTCTTTCGCAATCTGTGTAATCTTGCGTGCTGTGTCATGCATGTCAGCTTCTTGCAGGGATTTCCCTACATTTACACCATCAGCAGCCAAAAACGTATTGGCCATAGCACCTGTGATAAACAACACATCAACTTTTTCGATGACATTGCCGATCAGATCAAGCTTGGTCGAAATCTTGGCACCGCCAATGATCGCTCCCACTGGGCGCTCTGGATTTTCCAAAGCAGCAGAAAGTGCTGAAAGCTCAGCTTGCATCAAACGGCCTGCGAATGATGGCAAAAGACGTGCTACGCCTTCTGTAGAAGCATGTGCACGGTGAGCTGCTGAGAAAGCATCATCAACATACACATCACCAAGCTTGGCTAATGCTTTTGCAAATTCCGGATCATTCTTTTCTTCACCCGGATTGAAGCGCGTGTTTTCTAGAACCAGAATATCACCGTCTTTAAGAGCAGCGACCTCTGCTTCCACTTCACTTCCTTCACATGATGAAGCAAATTTTACTGAAGTGCCGAGAACTTCTCCCAGTCGCTCTGCGATCGGGCGCAGAGACATACTGGATACAACTTTCCCTTTCGGGCGATCAAAGTGGCTCAAAACAATGACGCGAGCGCCCTTATCAGCCAATTCTTTAATCGTTGGAGCCACGCGCTCAATGCGTGTGGTGTCAGAAATGACACCATTTTGCATTGGCACGTTCAAATCAGCCCGAAGCAATACACGTTTACCGCGTGCTTCAAGGTTATCAAGCGTGCGGAAAGAAGACATTTTTAGAGGTTCCCGAAAGCAACAGCTGTATCGGCCATACGGTTAGAGAAGCCCCACTCGTTATCATACCATGAGCAAACACGAACCATCTTACCGCCATCAATAAGAGCTGTCTGTGTCGCATCAAAGGTTGAAGATGCCGCGTTATGAATAAAGTCCGTGCTCACTAAAGCTTCTGTCGTATAGTCAAGAATACCTTTAAGCTTCTTCGTTTCAGAAGCTGCACGCAATGCTTCATTCACCTCTTCAACAGAAGATGGGATCTTCTTTGGTACAAAATCAAATGAAACCAAAGAAACATCTGGCGTAGGAACACGAATTGATGTTCCGTCCATCTTTCCTTTTAGATGAGGAAGAACCAACCCAATCGCCCGTGCTGCACCTGTAGACGTTGGAATAATATTTAACGCTGCTGCGCGTGCACGGCGTGGGTCTTTATGAAGAGTATCAACTGTTCTTTGATCACCCGTGTAAGAGTGAACCGTGACCATATAACCGTGCTCAATTCCAAAAGCTTCATCGAGAACATAAGCAATTGGTGCCAAGCAGTTTGTTGTACATGAAGCGTTGGAAATAATCTTCATGTCTGGTTTGAGAATGTCTTGGTTCACACCATAAACAATCGTTGCATCTGCATCGTTAGATGGAGCAGATACGATCACGCGTTTTGCACCAGCTTTAAGAAGAGCAGAAGCTTTGTCACGTGCAGTGAAAAGGCCTGTGCACTCAAGAGCAACATCTACGCCTTGGAATGGAACTTTCTCAGGATCACGTTCTGAAGAAACTTTAATTGGTCCGTATGTACGACCATTCGCTTCAATAATTAAAGAGCTACCTTCTGTGCGCACTTTGCCAGGCAATGCTCTATGAACACTATCATAGGCAAGAAGGTGAGCATTAACTTCCACTGAACCGAGGTCATTAATGGCAACAACTTCGATGTCGGAGCGCCCGCTTTCAATAATTGCTCGTAATACGAGACGTCCGATACGGCCGAAACCGTTAATAGCGACTTTTACTGCCATGTCTGCCTACTCCGCTTAAATGACGAACACCGTTACCCATAGCACTCTTCTCAAAAAGCAACAGGGGATAAAACAAAGATTTGATCAACTTGCACTGGCAACCTTGTCAAAACTTCTCATTCCTGCGATTTTCCTATTAAAACTTCTTTAAACTGATCATTCGACCGCACCACTATCGACTACGAGGCTCCATGAACTCTCGCCTTTACCCGCTGGCAACAGCACTTTTGCTTGCATCGACTCCTTTTATTACTGGGTGCAATCTCGTTGATCAGCGCACATTTAATCCCAATGCTGGAAAACCGCCTCAACCCTACATTCCACCCGCACCTCCCGCACCTCCTGCCAAGCCTCCCTTCCTACGCATAGAAGCTGGCACCTCAGAGCATGACTACGCACCAATTATTAAACGAGCCGTCAAAGCTGCCTTAGAGCGGAAAGAAAACGTTCTCTTCTTGGTTCAGGCCAGAGTCCCTGTGCAAGCTGATCCAGCAGCTCAAGCCAAAGCCCTCACACAAGCTACTCAATTCGAGCTTGAGCCTGTTGCACATCAGATCAATGCAGCGGGAGCGCAACCTATTCAGATTGAAATGCAAGCGATTACCGACCCTAATACCTCACATGATTTTATTCAGGTTGATCTTCGCTAAAACTGAATTATTATTCGCATAAAATACAACAAGGCTTGCTCTTACTTATCTTTAACAAAGTAATGAGCAGGCTTTATTACTTGAACTATAAAATCTTTTGCAAAATCAAACACAAAATGCAGCCCAATACTAATGATATAAGGGCTATCTTTATATATCGTCCCCATGGCTGGACCACTGGCTGAGAAGCGACTGTTACACTCTCTCTTAATGCTGCTATTTCTTCTGCTTGATCACGGGCTTCTTCTTGCCGCTGCCAGATCCGGCCACTCATACGCCGAATATAATGCCCCGCATCTGCAGGCGTTGTAGCGGAATAATCAACTACACGTTCTGCCAGAGTACGATTAGCACTATGCCCCAATCCCAAAATACGGTGCGCTGGGCACGAAGCAAGCGCCGTCAAAACTTCAGGTTGCTCAAAAACAACAAACTCTGATGCATCTCCTCCCCCGCGAATAATCACCAAAAGATTTTCACGGCATGATGCAACAGCATCTGCGATACGCTGGGGATCATTCATAGGAACACCGAGTGCTCTCACCCGATCCGAACGCCAAACCCCTCCTAACGCTTGTAGAAAATCCTCTACAACCAAAGCATTCGATGCAGCAGAATGAATTAAAAATATCTTTGGATCGCGCACTTCTGGATAAGCATGAAACTCCGTTTTTAACTCACGCAAAAAATCCAGCGCTAATGTTTCATCTCTCTTTTTCTTTACATAACCAGCTTCATAAGCCTCAAGATGAAACACCTCAAAACGTAAAACAATATTTCCACGGCTATTTCTGGCTTTTAACGCCCCAATGACACGTACATGATCCCCAGAACGAATATCCGCTCCACTCACCAAGGATTTGTTGACCTCCAAAGGAACAGAAACGCCTGTTTTGTGATCAATCAAAGGGAGCTGATAATATTTGCGATATGTATTGGGAACGATTTCACCAATCTGGCCCGACACAGCTAACGGAAACTTCCACTCATCAAAATGCATACACATTTCATCAAGACGAGCAGAAAAAAGCTCCTGCACCTGCTCTGGTGTCAGTACAGGCATAGAGGCGGAATCTTCATGCATTCCAGCCGAATCAGAACGGTAGCGTCGAGGAAAAGCGTCCATGCCCATCATATACAAGAAAAGAACGAATGTTCTTAAAGGTTAATTTATAAAAACTCTTAACACTTTATATTTCTGCAAAGGGATTTAAATGTCTAATGATTCTATTGAGGCTATTTTAAAAAGGCTCAAACAATCTCACTTCCGCGCCCGGTTTCATCTGGACGATTTATCCAGAAAGTATATCAACCAAAACGGCCTGCCTGTTATTTTAGACCAAGGCAAAGAATTTCTGAATAAGCGCCTCGCCCCTGCTTTCCCACCCAAAGATGGAAAACAAACGCCCATGCGAGGGCACCCTATTTTCATCGCTCAGCATGCCACAGCATCCTGTTGCCGTTCTTGCCTCTATAAATGGCACAATATTGAAAAAAGCCGCTCATTAACTGAAAATGAAAAAGCCCGGATAATTGACATTATCCGGGCTTGGATCATTGAAGATTATGGAGAGAATCCACCCTCTTCACCAGCTCAAGAAGCTTTTTTCTTCTTCTGAGAAGGTGGCTTACTTTCACGAGGGATAAACCGTTCAGCAAGCATTGTGATCACAATCGCACCAACTGCCATCTCAATTTGAGAACGCGTTTCTGCATGGATACACATACCAAAGATGGAAACACCAATCAGAAGCAATGCTAAATAAGCACCTGCTGGTTTTTCTGGAACAACCTTCAAGCGACCAATAATAAGCAGCGAGTTGTAGAACAACATAAAGCCACCCGTTAAGCTCAACAGGATAGAGAAGACCGTATCTGGAGATGCATAAGCTGTAAGAGCAACCAAAACAGCCACACCAACACTCATCAACAATGCACGTCGTGGCAACTGAGTTTTAGGATCAATCGCCAAGAAGAAAGCAGGCCCTTCCTTATGGTCAGCAAGCTCATACAAAATACGTGATGTGACAAAGATACCAGAGTTCAAGCTTGATAGAGCTGCCGTCAAAATGACGATCATCATTGACGTTTCAGCAAATGGTACGTGATATTTTTTCAGTACCAACAAGAATGGTGAGTGACCAGAAACAACACTTGTCCAAGGGACAAGACACAGAATCAAGCTGATTGAAACGATATAAAACAGCCCCAGACGCATTGGAATCGTTTTTGTCGCACGTGAAATGTTGTCTGTTGTGTCAGCACTTTCCACAGCAGCCACTGTTGCAATTTCACTTCCACCCATCGAGAACACGATTGTAGGAACAACAGCAAGAAGCGCCATCCAGCCATGAGGGATAAGACCACCATGAGCAACCAAGTTTTCCTGAACTGGTGGAGCGCGGAATCCAAGAGCCCAACCACAGATCACAATAAAAAGGATAATGGCAACAACTTTTACGGTAGATAACCAGTATTCAAATTCCCCGTAACCTTTAACGGAGAATAGGTTAACACCCGTCATAACACCTAAGATGAGCAACTCAACCCCGACATAAGGCAGGGGAAGGTAATCTGCAATCATATTGGTGACCGCAATGGTTTCTGCACCAATCACGATGACCCACGTAATCCAGTAAATCCACCCTGTAACAAACGCTACGCGCTCACCCAGAGCATAACGGATCTGCCCCAAAAAGGACTTATCGCCCGGAACTTTGATGGCGAGATCACGCAGCATCATGTTAACAAGCCAAATAAGTGTCCCTGCAAGAACATAGGACACAATAACGGCAGGCCCTGCCATATGTATGGCTGCTGAAGCTCCGATAAACAACCCGGCTCCGATCGCACCACCCAGCGCAATCATCACAACGTGTCGAGTGTCAAGACTTTCAGCTAGTTGATCAGATTGATCAGATTGAGACATTAAGCTTCCTAGCCCCCATTAAAATTACGAACAGAAAACCACCACTGAGCACTCTACCCCTGTCCTCCACATTCCACCTTACGTCTTATCAGCTAACGTTCCATGAAATAGAAAAGACAGGCCTCCCTCATTCTTGCGATATTTTCGTAAGCTTTCATGCCCAACCATACCCTTGAGAAAATTAAGGGTGCTATTGTTTGACTTCAAAATGAAATCTTTCAGATCATCAATGTGTTCTGAAGCATGAGCGGAACGAATCATACATAGCAAAACTCCTGCTATGCCTATCTTCTATCCACTTTTTACCAACGAATATTCTGCGACAAAAAAACTTATCGTTCTAAGCTTATTTGAGAATGGGCATCCTTATCTCTAAAGAACCTACAGAATGGTATAACCGTTTCATTCTTTGTTAGATTATATGTTATATTACCGTTTGGCAATATAAAAAACAATTCCACATTCAAAAAGAAATAATCTTTCCTAGCCAAGGTTCTAGAAAAGATCTTCCTTTTTTAGAGGCAGAATACAGCTTTGACGTAAAACATTATTCAGCTAAAAAAGTTTCTTATATTCTTCTTCTTTAAAGCCAATACTTAATATTTTACCCCCCTGCGCAACCACAGGGCGTTTAATTAACGATGGATGTTGCTCCATCAAAGAAATTGCCTTTTCTTGGGTTAATTCTTCTTTATCTTCCTGAGGCAATCGCCGGAAGGTTGTTCCCGCTTTATTCAACAAAACCGTCCAATCAACCTGTCCCGCCCACTCCCTCAGGGTTTCCTCAGAAATATTCAATTTTTTATAGTCATGGAAATCATACGCAACATTATGTTGATCCAGCCAAACCATAGCCTTCTTCATCGTGTTGCAATTCTTAATGCCATAAATAGTCAGCATTTTATCCATCCCCATTCTCCCCTAATGCATCACATGATCCGTCGTCTCGGACCCTGAGCTCAACACGCGAGGAAATGCTCCTGAACTCGATAGAGCCAAAATAAGACCACTCAAGACCGTAATAATGGCAAACGGCGTTAATCCCTTAAACCCAACATATGTTAGAACTTGCCCCCCAACAGCAGACCCTAATAAAATCCCAACATTGCTCGCCGCATTAATCGCGGCACCGGCCACATCTGGGCGCGTTGCTTGCGCTCTTATTGCCCCAGACATGACAAAAGGAATAATGGAGGTGTAACCAATACACCAAACAGACACTGCCGCTACGGACACCCATCCTGAAAGAATATGGCCATACATTAGGCCCATCCCGACGAGCATAGCCATGCCGCTTACAAAAACACCACCCGCTGGCCAACGATCTACAACCTGCCCTGCACCCCAAAGGCCCAAAATGCTCAGAGCGCCGCTCACCAACAACGCCACGCTGATTAAATTGGATGGCAATCCATGATCCAGCAAAAGTGGGGCTACATAGGTGTATAAAAGATTATGACCAAGGAAAAAGATCGCATCAACAGCCGTCACAATAAGGAAAAGCCGCATCGCTTTTGGTGATCGAATGGCCGGGATTGCATTATTCGCCGTGCTTGAGTTCGCAACAGCTGGCAAGAAAAATGCTATACACACAGTTAAAACAAGTGCTAGCCCCGTGATCAGCAACATAGCGATCCGCCAACCACAATAATGCCCTATCGCCGCCGCTCCCGGAACACCTAAAATCGCCCCTAACGAAGTCCCCCCATAGACGAAAGAAATAGCCCTTCCCGTCATATGAGCAGGCACTAGCTTAGCTGCATAAGCAGCACAGATTGACATTAATACCGCATGGGAGAGCCCTCCAATCATACGGCCCATGCACATTACAGCAAAGCTTGGTGCAACCGTCACGATCAGATTAGAAACAACATACCCCGAAAGGGCATATATCATGAGCCGCTTACGGTCTATTTTCCCTGTTAAAATGGTAAGGGGAACAGCTCCCAAGGCCACCATCAATGCAAAAGCACTGACCGATAGCCCTGCCTCCCCTTCGGGGATATCAAAAGCATGAGCAATATTAATCAATAGCCCCACGGGGGCAACTTCACTCGTTAGCGCCGTAAAAGTACATACGAACAGCGCGCACAAACCAATAATGGCTTGCCTCTGAAGGTTCTTGAAAAGCATAAATCCCATTCAAAAATGACCTTGATCCACTTCAAGGCCATTGATCAACGTCTGATCAGCTGTTTTGATCAAAATCAAGCAAAAAAATCATTCTTTAATTAAACGAGCCGCAAAAAACCCGTCCATACCGCCTTTTTCCAACCACATCCCAGGATGAGTCCGAAAAAAACCATCGGGTGTGAGGGCAACGGACATATCGAACAATTCTTCTTCGGTGAAAGGTTTATGTGTCCATCCCCCTTTCTTCAGAGCTGCCTTAATGCGGTCGGGGCCTTCCTCATCCTGTAAGGAGCAAACAGCATACAGCAATACTCCACCGGGCTTTAACATTTGATGAGCAGCCTCAATAAACGCATCCTGACCTTCTGTCAGAGACACAATATCCCGTGGTCGTTTTATCCACAAAACATCCGGGTGTCGGCGCAAAGTTCCTGTAGCAGAGCACGGCGCATCCAACAAAACCGCATCCACAGGGTTGTCTGGACGCCACTTTATCCCGTCCGCAACAACGGTTCGCACATCCAACCCCAACCGTGTTATATTTTCACGCAAGCGTACCGCTCTATGCTCATCACGTTCAACAGCGGTCACTTTTGCCTTCGCCGTTGCCAATTGTGCCGTTTTCCCTCCAGGGGCTGCACACAAATCCACCACCGTCTTGTCTTGCAGTGGTCCCATCAGCTTCACAGGCATTGACGCAGCAACATCCTGCGCCCAAAAATCCCCTTCCTCAAAACCAGCCACTGCACTCATACGCGTCCCTGCCGGGTAACGAACACTCCCCGTAGGAAGAACTTCTTTCTCGATTCCTTCCTCATCAACAGGGGACCGCCCTGGACGATACGTTAAATCCAGAGGAGCTTCCCGGTGTAGCCCGCGCGAAATCGCCCGCGCGCGTGCCCCCCACGCACTCCATAACCATGGCGGCACATCCAGTCGGTCTTGATCCAAGCCCTCTAATAATGATTGGCCTTCACGCGCCACACGACGCAAAACCGCATTCGCCAAACCTGCAAAAGGAGCTAATCCCCGCCGACGCAGCAAATCAACAATTGTTCCAACAGCCGCATGAGGTGGTGTTTCAAGGTGCAATAACTGCGCCACCCCCAAAAGCAATGCACATCGAACCGGCTCTGGGGGCTCCCTGCGCAGCATGGGCTGTAGAATTTCGGTCATGCTCCCCAAATAACGCAACGTTGTTGCCGCCAAACGATGTGCAGAAGCCCGATCTCGAGCATCCATTTTCTCCGCACGATCAAGCGTCGTCTCCAACATCCGTCGATGTTCTACAACACCACATACAATATCAAATGCCAAATCTCTTGTCGGGTCTGCCGGAGGACGGTGCCCCTTCCCCCCGTGAGGTCGGCGTCCATTTTTGCGTGGTGCGTCCGTTTTTTTCACTCGTTTTTTCTCGTGCGGTTGCTTGTTGTTCGTCATAATGAGGTGCTATTCTTATTCATTCTTATAAAATCGCATCTTGCTACGTTTGATGCAATGGCGTGTTCTCTACGGTATGTCTTATTCTATATCCCAAAACCTCTCCAACATTCAGCAACGCATCACAGATGCCTGCCTTCAGAATGCCCGTTCACCACAAGAAGTAAACCTTGTCGCGGTGAGCAAATTTCATCCTCAGGCAGCCGTTGAAGCCGCTCTCAAAGCAGGTCAACGCCTCTTTGGAGAAAATCGAGTACAAGAAGCTACCGCTAAATTTCCAGCTTTAAAGGAAGCATACCCAGACTTGCAATTACATATTATTGGTGGGCTTCAAACCAATAAAGCTGTTGAGGCATGCCGTATTGCCAATATGATTGAAACATTGGATCGGCCGTCTCTCGCTGATGCCCTTGAGAAAGCATCCCAAAAAATTGGGCGTCTCCCAGATTTGCTCATTCAGGTTAACACAGGGAACGAACCACAAAAATATGGAATCCCTAAAGAGGAAGCCGAATTCTTTATCGAAAGCTCACTCAATCGTTTTGGCAAAAAAATTCGTGGGTTGATGTGTATCCCACCAGAAGAAGAAAACCCCATCCCTCATTTCCATTACCTGAAATCTCTTGCCAAAAAAAATAATTTACCTGTTATCTCCATGGGAATGTCAGCAGATTTTGAGCTCGCAATCCAAGAAGGAGCAACACTTGTCCGTGTTGGAAGCGCCATTTTTGGTAACCGCCCGGCATCTTAAATTACCCTTCACTTTGCATCTTTTACTTGCATCTTCAGTAAAAAGTTTGTTTTGAAGGGGGCAACAAAGCTATGATAGCATTTACTTATAGTTTTCCTGTAATATTTGCTCTCCGTAAATGGAACCACTGATGACAGAAAATGACGGCGATAATACGTCTCCTTCTCATGCAGACAACACTGCATCGAATGGGGCCGGCGATCCACAAAAACAGTCTTCAGAGCAACGTATCTCAGCATCTATCGGCGATGGTGATTACGAGCAACAACACAAAAAGCCTGTCGGCTGGAGTGCGATGCTCGGCGTTCTTGGTGTTGTCTACGGCGATATTGGAACAAGCCCACTTTATGCTCTTCAGTCCTCTGTTAATATCGTTGGCTCTGTAAGGCATCCGGCTCAAACCGGAGAAATTATGGGCTTGGCCAGTCTGACTTTCTGGGCCTTGATGTTCATTGTAACGTTTAAATACGTTATTCTCGTCATGCGGGCAGATCATGATGGTGAGGGTGGAATCATTGCCCTCATGTCTCTTGCCCAGCGTGTCTGTCAGTCACCACACTGCCGACGTATCCTTGGACTGGTCGGAATTGCAGGAACCTGTCTTTTCTTTGGTGATAGTATCATCACACCTGCTGTGTCTGTTCTATCAGCAGTTGAGGGAATAGAAATCGCTATTCCTTCTGCAAGCCATGTCGTTCTTCCTATTGCCTTGATTGTTCTCGTGGCACTATTCGCCGCACAAGCCCTTGGAACAGGAAAAATAGGTAAAGCCTTTGGCCCAATCATGGTCATCTGGTTTACAGTCTTATCTATTCTCGGCCTCCGTGGGATTATGCTTTATCCGCATATTCTCCTTGCTTTATCCCCTACCTACGCCCTCACCTTTATTGCTACGCACGGCTACTTGTCGTTTGTAACCCTAGGCTCTGTTGTTCTTTCTGTAACAGGGGCGGAGGCGCTTTATGCCGATATGGGGCATTTCGGCAGTTCACCCATCCGTAAGGCATGGATATTTTTTGTACTGCCCTCTCTAACCTTAAATTACTTTGGTCAAGCTGCACTGTTAATCCATGACCCAAGTACGCTGGCTAATCCGTTCTACCATCTTGGTCCAGCATGGGCGCAGATTCCTCTTCTGATTTTGGCAACATTCGCAACTGTTATTGCTTCTCAAGCAGGAATATCCGGTAGCTTCTCTCTCTGCCGACAGCTCATCCAGCTCGGCTACCTCCCTCGAACACAAATCGTTCACACCAATGCATCGGAAGAGGCACAAGTTTACCTTCCCTCTCTCAATAAAATTTTAGCACTGGGAGCTATCCTGCTTGTTCTTTCCTTCCGTTCTTCTGCGGCTCTAGCTTCTGCTTATGGAATTGCGGTAACAGGAACATTCCTATGCACCTGCGTTCTTGCGACAGTGGTTTTTCGTCGCATGTTCAAATGGAGCGCACTGCACGTTGGAATCGTCTTTGGAACGTTCTTCCTTATTGACGGTATTTTCTTTTCCGCCAACGTCCTGAAAATTCCAGACGGCGGGTGGGTTCCTCTTGCCATCGGTATCGGCAGCACCATTGTAATGACCACATGGAAACGGGGCCGGAGCCTTGTTGTGGCCAAACAACAAGCTGATTCCATGCCTATGGCCTCTTTCCTAGCTCGCTTACCCCAATCCCGTACTATTCGTGTTCCCGGACTAGCGGTTTTCTTAACCGCCAACCCAGAGATTGTGCCCAACTCACTCTTGCACAACCTGAAGCATAATAAGGTTCTGCACGATCACGTCTTCTTTGTTACGGTGCAAAACCTTAATCAACCTGAAGCCGATCGCAATAACCGCATCAGTGTCGAAGAGATGGCGCAGAATATCTACCGTGTTGTCGTAAGCTATGGCTTCATGGAAATGCCCAATCTTCCCCGCGCTCTTCAGGATTTAAAGGCCCTTCATATTGCTTTTGATCCCATTCAGGCCTCGTATTTTACATCACACGAGCTTGTCGTTCGGTCCCGTGTTCCTAAAATGCAGTTATGGAGAATGTGGCTCTTCCTCCTTCTCCTTCGGAATGCAACCTCAACAACTGAGTTCTTACGGATCCCACCTGACCGCGTTGTCGAGTTTGGCGTTCGGATAGCCATTTGACGGAGCCTCTCTCTCTTTATATCCATTGGCCGTTCTGTCTTGCAAAGTGCCCTTATTGTGATTTCAACTCACACGTCAGAGATGAAATTCCACAAAAGCGCTTTGCCGAGGCCCTTAAAAGAGAGCTCGCTTTTGATGCCGCTCGCTTAGGGCGCCGCCCCCTTCATTCCATCTTCTTTGGAGGAGGTACTCCTTCTCTTATGGATCCACAAACGGTGGCTTCTCTTATCGAAGAAGCACAAACACTGTTTGATCCAACGCCCGACTTAGAAATTACACTTGAAGCCAACCCAACCAGTGTAGAAACAGATAAATTCCGCGCCTTCCGAGATGCCGGGATCAATCGTGTCTCTATTGGCATACAAAGCCTTCGAGATGATGCTTTGAAAATGCTTGGCCGTGAGCACTCTGCCAATCAAGCTCTACGCGCACTCGAAATCGCACGGTCTCTTTTTCCCCGTATTTCTTTTGATCTCATTTACGCCCGCCCCAACCAGTCGGAAGAAGACTGGAATAACGAACTCACAACAGCTCTAAGCTTTGTCGCAGATCATCTCTCCCTGTATCAATTAACCATTGAACCCGGCACAAAGTTTGAAGCCCTGCACCGCCGTGGTGAGCTTTCCCTTCCCGATCCAGATACCGCTGCACACCTGTATGATCTGACGGGCGAAATTGCAGCTCGCCACGGGCTCTTACCCTATGAAGTATCCAACTATGCTAAGCTTGGAGCTGAAAGCCGCCATAACCTAACCTACTGGCGCTATACCGATTATATAGGCATAGGGCCTGGCGCTCATGGGCGGCTTTCTTTCGGAGGGGATGTATATGCTACCCGCCGCCATCGTGCTCCAGAGCCTTGGGCAGAACGTGTTGAACGTCTTGGCACAGGCATGACAGAGGAAACCCAGCTTTCAAATGAAGAGAAAGGCCGCGAGGCCCTCCTGATGGGACTTCGTCTTTCTGAAGGCATTAATATTCATCGGTTTGAAGAACGCACCAAACGCAAACTACATGAATGCCTCGATCCCCTCATTCTCGAAGCATGCCTTGAAGAAAACTACCTGACACTGAATAGCCAAACCCTTAAAGCAACGCCCCACGGGCGCCTCAGACTTGAAGCATTACTAGCGCGACTGGTAACTTAAGGGCATTATCCGTCAATCGATTTTATAAGGAAACATCATGCGCCGATCCCTTTTTGCTTTCTTATCACTTTTGATTGCCGGCAACTCCGCTCTCGCTGCCTCACAGACAACAGAATATGTTATTCAGGATAATGACTATCTAGGCCCAGGGGGCTCCGATATTCAATCCGTTCTCCCTTTATTAAACCGGCCCAATGTCTCTCTCCTTGGCCTAACTGTCACAATGGGAGATGATTGGGAAAATGCAGAATCCGCTCATATTCGACGTTTTTTAGAGATTGCCCATCAAACTCAAATCCCCGTATCAGATGGCGCAACCCTTCCTCTCCTCAACAGCGTCGAAGCAACAAAACTACGGGAACAACAATTCGGGGTTATTCCTTGGAAAGGAGCGTGGGGCGGCCTAGGATCTATTGATCATATTCCACATACACAACCCAACACTTTTCCTATGCCGGATGGCGCAGTAAATCTCAAAGCAAGTTCTCTCCCTGCAGCCGTTGCCTTAATCAACGCAGTCCACGCCCATCCCCATCAGGTAACAGTTATTGCCGCAGGCCCACTCACTAACCTTGCTTTAGCTATTCGATTAGACCCAAGCTTTGCTTCTACAGCCAAACAGCTTGTCTTCATGGGTGGTTTGCTTGATTCCAGCATGATGTCCATTACAGGTAATGCGGATTTTGCATCTGATTTTAATATGATTACAGACCCTGAAGCCGCTCACATTACCTTAACAGCCCCGTGGCCCGCTATTACTTGTGTTGGAAACGTTTCAAACGACATCATGATGACGCATGATCTTATGAACCGCATCACACAGAAAAAAACACCTGTAACGAACTATCTTAGCAAATTTTACAGCCCTCTCCCACTCTGGGATGAGCTCACCTCTGCCATTGCCGTAGACCCAACCCTCGTAACGAAATCTGTAAATGCCTATATGGATATCAATACAGCAGAAGGGATGGATTACGGACACGCACATGTGTGGCCAGACAGTACGGTGCCAAAAGGCATGAACCTTCGTAAAGTAAAAATTGTTCAGGCTATCGATACCAAACGCTTCATTGATGAATTTGTCTCTCAAGCACAAAACGCCATGGGTACGCACTAACCAATTAAGGGAGAGCGAGCAATTATGTTACATATGATTAAATTAGCCGTTGGTTGCTCCTCCCTCGACGAACTCCGCGCCCGTATGCAGCACCCACGTATTAACGGGCATGGAGCGGTCATCACCCGCACAATGCCTAAAAGAGCCTCCGAGATCCTCAATGGTGGCTCTCTTTATCGTGTTATGAATGGAATGGTTTTATGCCGTCAGCCCATTATTGGGCTGGAACCTTACCAAAGAGATGACGGCACTACCGGAACACTGATTATCGTTATAGACGACATCATACCCGTGCACCCCCGAACTATGCGCCCTTTTCAAGGTTGGCGTTATTTAACGCCTCAAGATGCACCAGAAGATTTAACTGGGACAAATACAAGCCATGACAACGGAATTGCCTCTCTACCGCCCCATTTGCGCAAAGAGCTAGCTGAGCTCGCTTTGATCTAGCCTTCTAAACCGATCAAACCAAACTCAGCTTTCCGTATCCTATTGCCCTGAAGCGATCCGCTCAACCAATTGAGCAACCGTCGGGACAAACCCTTCTGCATAAAATGGATCTGTTGCAAAGCGGTAAGCACTCGTACCACCAAACATCAGGTTGTGATCCACAACATAATCAGCGTTGTCTGCTGCTTTAACATGCGCAATATCTTGCAATGTTTTTTGAATACAAAAAGAGCGAGGATCAGCCTTTACACCGGTGGTAAAAGGCTCACGTTGTACCCAGTTCGAGAACTTGCACATCGACAAGCATCCCATACAATTTGCCTGATCCTGCACAATCTCACGTGCGCTCTGCGGTGTAACAAAAACCAGCGTATCATCAGGTGTACGTAACGCTTCTGTAAAACCAGCTTCTTCCCATTGAGCAATTTTTTGCCGATCAGCAGAAGAAACAAACACTTCGCGTTTACGTGCCCCAACGCCATATGGTTCATCATGGTCCACATTCGCGGTAACACTATAGCTCACCTGACGCTCAGAACGTCCGCGCAAATCTTTAAGGAAGCTATTATTAACAGCAGAGGAATAAAAACCTGTTGGTGAGAACCGGTTAAGATACACATCGCCCTTTTTCAACGTTAAAAGACGACGTTTCCAAGCATCTGGGATTGGGCTTTCTTTTGTCAGCAATGGACGCGTTCCAAACTGAAATGCAATCGGCCCAAGCTCCGGATTACCAATCCAATCCTGCCATTCATCCAAGCGCCATACTCCCCCGGCCATGATAATGGGAGTATCATGAAGCCCAAACTGCCTCATTGTACGCCGCAATTCAACGACCCGTGGGTAAGGATCTTCTGGGCTTAATGGGTTTTCTGTATTGGACAACCCATTATGGCCACCAGCGCGCCAAGGATCTTCATAAACAACCCCACCCAGCAGTTCAGAAACTTTACTATAAGAACGACGCCACAAAGCATTAAAGGCCCGGCCAGAAGACACAATCGGGTAGTATGGGATGTTAAAATGCGCAGCAATCTCAGCAAGACGGTAAGGCATTCCAGCCCCACACGTCAGACCATGAACCAACCCTGAAGTTTCCTCCAGAATACCACGAATAACTTCCTCAGTCGCACCCATTTCCCATAGGAAGTTTATGTGGATCCGCCCTTTCCCACCAGAAATCTCGTGGGCAATTTTTACCTGATCAATTCCACCTGCAACGGCATATTTCACAAGTTCACGCTGCCGCTCACGGCGCGTACGCCCATGATAAATCTGTGGAATGAGGTTCCCCTCATCATCATAACTATCCGCGTTAACGGCAGAAACAGTTCCTATTCCACCTGCTGCGGCCCAATGCCCAGCAGAGACTCCTGTGGACACAGAAACACCTTTTCCACCCTCAATCAAAGGTAGAACATCCTGACCACCAAACCGAAGGGTGTCGATAAGCTTCATGGGGACTTGATGTCTCCGATACTCAAATAATAAAAAATCATCACAAGTGGGGCAAAAGCCCCACCTACTTACTCTGCGTCGCGGCGAGGTGTACGACCAGGTTTTGCGCCAACACTTTCAGAAATATCAGCACCTGTTTCCTGATCAACAACACGCATTGACAGCTTGACTTTACCACGATCATCAAAGCCAATCACCTTGACCTTAACAGTATCATCTTGCTTCACAACATCCGTTGTCTTTGCAACACGACCAGCTGCCAGTTCAGAAATATGAACCAACCCGTCACGAGGGCCAAGGAAATTGACAAAAGCTCCAAAGTCAGCCGTTTTCACGACACGACCTTCATAAATTCGGCCAATTTCTGGTTCAGCAACAATGCCTTCGATACGCTTAATCGCTTTTTGAGCCTGCTCGTCGTTTGAAGCCGCAATGGTAATAACACCATCTTCAGCAATATCGACCTTAGCACCCGAATATTCAACGATCTCACGGATAACTTTCCCACCCGATCCAATCACATCACGGATTTTCTCTTTAGGAACAGACATTGTCGTCACTTTTGGTGCGTTTCCAGATACATCTGAACGACCTTCCGTCAACGCCTTGGCCATTTCACCCAGAATATGGATACGACCTTCATGAGCTTGCTCAAGAGCAATCTTCATAATTTCAGGTGTGATGGAGGTGATCTTAATATCCATCTGCAAAGCAGTGATACCTCTTTCTGTACCCGCAACTTTAAAGTCCATATCCCCAAGATGATCTTCATCACCAAGAATATCAGAAAGAACCGCAAACCCACGATCTTCCTTAATCAATCCCATGGCGATACCAGCAACAGGCCGTGGCAATGGCACACCAGCATCCATAAGAGCCAAGGAGGTACCACAAACGGTTGCCATAGAGGAGGACCCGTTACTCTCTGTAATTTCAGAGACAACACGCATCGTATATGGGAACTGTTCTTTAGATGGAATCAGAGGCTTCAGAGCACGCCATGCCAACTTCCCATGCCCAATTTCACGACGGCCAGGAGACCCAAGACGGCCTGCTTCTCCAACAGAATAGGGAGGGAAATTATAATGCAGCATGAAGTTCGAACGATGCTCACCTTCAAGGGCATCGATAATCTGCTCATCCTGCGCCGTTCCAAGCGTTGCAACGACTAATGCTTGCGTTTCACCACGTGTAAACAATGCTGAACCGTGTGCACGAGGAAGAACACCAACTTCTGCAAGAATTGGACGTACTGTTTTCAGATCACGGCCATCAATACGCAAGCTCGTCTTAAGAATGGATCCACGCACAACCTGCGCTTCCAGTTCTTTAAGCATTGGCTTAGCAAGATCAGCATCAAAGCCTTCTTCAACCAACGTCTCGTTGATGCGCTCTTTTGCTTCTGCAACTTTAACATGACGTGCTTGCTTACTTTTCTCTTTGTAAGCATCTGCCATCAATTTATTGCCGATTTTTTCCACTCTTTTACGAAGAGCAATCTCCTCTTTCGTCGGAGTTGGAAGATCCCATGGCTCTTTCGCAGCGTGCTCAGCAAGTGCAATAATCGCATCAATCACAGGCTGAAACGCTGAATGGCCGAGAGTGACCGCTTCAAGCATCACACTTTCAGAAAGCTCACCCGCTTCTGACTCAACCATCAACACACCTTCAGACGTACCGGCGACAACCAGATCCAGTGTGCTCTGCTTCATTTCAGAGAGTGTTGGGTTAACAACAAGCTTACCGTCAATTTGTCCTATACGAGACGCACCAACGGGGCCGAAGAAGGGAATACCCGACAATGTTAAAGCAGCCGAACAACCGATCAAAGCAACGATTGAAGGATCATTCTCCATATCGTGGCTGAGCACCGTTGCAATCACTTGAACTTCGTTACGGAAATTCTCAGGGAACAACGGACGAATAGGACGGTCGATCAAACGCGCAGTCAGAACTTCAGCTTCTGATGCACGGCCTTCACGCTTAAAAAATCCACCTGGGATTTTTCCTGCTGCGTATGCTTTTTCTTGGTAGTTAACGGTAAGAGGGAAAAAATCTTGCCCTTCTTTAACGGTTTTTGCACCAACTGCCGTACATAAAACAACAGTATCTCCATAGGTAACCATCACAGCGCCATCAGCCTGGCGAGCAATTTTACCTGTTTCCAGAACTAGGGGGCGACCAGCCCATTCAATTTCTTTACGAAAATAATCAAACATATTGTTTTCCCTAAACAACAAAAATTATCTCTAAATATGGGTAAGTAGACAAGCAGCGTTTCGGACGGCATGGCAGTGGTGTAACGGAGAATACCGACACGACACCATGTGGCCTGAAACGCCGGATACGCGCCCTACTTCCCAGCTTTCAGGAGCGAGTAAGTCCGGAAGATAACTCCCGGACTACACATAGCAGACTAGCGACGCAAGCCTAGACGTTCAATCAAAGTCTGATAACGAGACTGATCTTTACGCTTTAGATAGTCAAGCATGCTACGGCGTTGACCAACCAACATCAAAAGACCACGACGTGAGTGGAAGTCTTTTTTATGTGTTTTCAAGTGTTCGGTCAGATTGGTAATACGCTCACTTAAAAGAGCAACCTGTACTTCAGGTGAACCTGTGTCATTGTCACTCTGACGATAATCGGCAATTAACTCTGCACGACGTTCTGCACTAATCGACATCTTGTCCTCCAAAAAACTCATGGTTTTCTAACATACGTACGGCTCGCAAGCGTCCGTTTTGAACACTACACAATCCCAATACGTGCTCTCCGAGCATCGCACGCCACACATTGCTTCCAAAATGTGACGATACCGGCAAAGGATATGTCAGGCTGTCAGGATCAAGAGATTGCCCCCAAACCAATATCCTTCCCTCTTCATCAGTAACGGCCAACGCCGGGATGTCGACCAGCGCGGTCCCTACTTCCAGAAGAGAAACCGGAAGAGTATCGGCGTTGTCCACAGTTTCAGACGATTTGTCCAGTCTTATCTCATCAATTCTCTTTGCATGAGACAAATCAAACGGACCACATTTCGTTCGACGCAAGACCGAAATATGCCCAACCGTCCCACATGCCAAGGCGATATCTCGCGCAATAGAGCGCATATAAACACCTTTGCCAGACTGAACTTCAAATACGGCCGTATCCCGATCAGGACGATCAACTAACACAATCGAATCGATCCGAGCTGGTCTTGGCGGTAATTCTGGTGGCTTCCCAGCGCGAGCCAAGTCATAAGCACGCTGACCTCCCACCCTTAATGCAGAAAACACGGGAGGAACTTGCATCACATCTCCCGTAAGCGCAGGCAAAACAGCTCTAATTTCCTCATCCGACGGGCGATGATCCGAAGTAAACAAAACCTCCCCTTCACGATCATCTGTCGTACGGCTTTCACCTAAACTCAACGTGAAACGATATTTTTTTGTGGCATCCATAATATAAGGAATCGTACGGGTAGCTTTACCAAAAGCTATCGGCAAAACACCTGACGCAAGAGGATCTAGCGTCCCACCATGCCCTGCTTTTTTAGCATTAAACGCCCACCTCATTTTATTAACCATATCGGTCGAGGTGGGGCCAAGTGGCTTATCGAGAATTAACCAGCCGTCAACTTCCCGTCCATATTTCTTAGCCATTATTTTATTTTTATAACGCTTGGCTATGATTAATCACGAAGGATCCAGATCACGTTTCACTTCAGGAGAACGCAAAATACGCTCTAAATCCATCGCATGATCCAAAGCAGTATCAGGCTGAAAATGGATTTCAGGCACCGTACGCAATCTTAGCTTTTTCGATAATGCTGTTCTCAGAAAAGGCGCTACTCTTTTTAGAGCAGGAAGAACAACTTCAATATCACTACGTCCCAAACGTGCGACAAAAGCCGTTGCATGCCTAAAATCTGGGGCAATACGTACTTCAGTAACCGTAATGCGTACATCCAATAATTCAGGATCTCTAAACTCAGTCCGAGCAAAAACATCTGCCAGAACCCGACGGACCTCTTCTGCAACACGTAACTGCCGTGTGCTTGGACCGTGGGTGGAAGAACCACCCACGTCTTTTACGCTATATTTTGAACGATCGCTCAAGCTGGAATCACTTCCATTTCATAGCATTCAACAACATCCCCTTCTCTGAGGTCGTTATAACCTGCAAAGGAGAGACCACATTCATAGCCACGTGCCACTTCTTTTACATCATCCTTGAAGCGTTTAAGCTGGCTGAGCTCACCTTCATGGATAACAACGTTTTCACGCAGCAAGCGAACCCCGGCACCACGCTTGACCAAGCCTTCAGTGACATAGCAACCTGCGACCTTGCCAACCTTGGTGATATTGAAGACCTGACGGATTTCCGCATAGCCAAGGAATTTCTCGCGATGTTTCGGCGCAACCTTTCCTTTAACCAATTGCTCAACATCATCAGAAACCTGATAAATAATTGAGTAATAACGGATATCAACACCTTCACGCTGTGCCAGTTCACGAGCCTGCGTCGTCGCACGGACGTTAAACGCAACGATGATAGCATCCGAAGCTTTCGCAAGCTGGATATCACTTTCCGTAATCTGACCAACACTGGCATTCAATACGCGCACAGCCACTTCTTCATGGCTCAGCTTCTGAACTGTTGCAGAAATTGCTTCAGCAGAACCTTGAACATCAGCCTTCACGAGCAGAGCAACGGCCTTCTGGTCACCAGCCTGAATACGCGCCAGCATCTGATCCAAAGTTCCACGCGCTGCAACTTGGAGAGCAGCTTGCTTTTCCTTGATCTTACGCTGACGGAACTCGCTAATTTCACGAGCACGCGTGTCTGTTTCAACCACAACAAATGGTTCACCCGCAGCCGGAACGCCAGTAATACCCAACACTTCGACCGGAACAGATGGACCAGCTTCTTTCAACTGACGGCCACGATCATCAAGAACAGCACGGACACGTCCCCATTCTGCACCTGCAACAACAATGTCACCCCGGCGCAATGTTCCTTTCTGTACCAAGACAGAAGCAACTGGCCCACGCCCCCGATCCAAACGACTTTCAATCACAGAACCTTCTGCAACACGATTTGGATTCGCTTTCAGATCAAGGATTTCAGCTTGCAGCAAGATAGCTTCTTCCAGCTTATCTAGACCTGTACGTTTTTGAGCTGAAACCTCAACATCCTGCGTATCACCGCCCATCGCTTCCACCACAATTTCGTGGCTAAGCAATTCTTGACGAACACGATCAGGGTTTGCGCCAGGCTTATCCATCTTGTTAATAGCCACGATAATTGGCGCATCCGCTGCTTTCGCATGCTTAATGGCTTCAATCGTCTGAGGCATGACGCCATCATCCGCAGCGACAACCAGCACGACAACGTCTGTTACCGAAGCTCCACGAGCACGCATGGATGTAAACGCTTCATGACCAGGAGTATCGATAAAGGTGATTTTCTTCCCAGAAGGAGCCGTGATCTGATACGCACCGATATGCTGCGTAATACCACCAGCCTCTCCACCTGCAACATCGGCTGCACGCAGCGCGTCAAGCAATGACGTCTTACCATGATCAACATGCCCCATCACGGTTACGACAGGAGCACGTACGGTTAGATCTTCTGGGCGATCCTCTACACCCTCAATACCAAGTTCAACGTCACTTTCCGAAACACGCTTAATGCGGTGCCCAAATTCTTGCACAACCAGTTCAGCTGTATCTGCATCAATGCTTTGTGGACCTGTCGCCATCACACCAAGTGTCATGAGCTTTTTAATCACATCGCCTTGACGCGCAGCCATACGGTTAGCCAATTCAGCCACCGTAATCGTCTCTGGAATAATAACATCACGAACCACACGCATCTGATCAGAGCGCAAGCGTTCTAACTCAGCCTGACGGCGCTCACGATCACGTTGACGACGAACGGAGGCTAGTGAACGTGTTTTACCATCATCACCTTCGATCGCAGCCCGAACGTCAATACGTCCATTACGACGATCATTTCCTCCGCCTTTACGGGACGAAGATGAACGACGTGGAGATGAGCCTCCACCTCCACCGCCTTTACGTGGACGACGCTCATCATCAGCTGTTGCAGCAACAGCAGCTGCTGCGCCACCACGAAGATGAAGTGTGTCGTTATTTCCACGAGAGCGGTTATTGGATGACCCAGATGAACTCGCTCCAGAAGAAGAACCAGAGGAGGACGCAGCAGGCGCTTTCGTCTGAACTGGACGTTCTGGCATAATTGCGCGCTCGGCCAAAGGACGCAAACGCTTCACAGGCTCAGCAAGCTGAATACCACCTGTAGAGTGCGTTCTTGGGTCTAAAGGAGCTTTACGGCGTTCTTCTTCTGCTTCCTGCTTGGCACGCTCTTCAGCGCGACGAGCTTCTTCCTCTGCGCGTGCTTGAGCTTCCTGCTCAGACTGGGCAGCAGCACGTTCACGTTCTTGACGTGACGCTTCTTCAGCAGCTTGCTGTTCAGCAGCAATACGCTTTTCTTCTTCTTCACGTCGCGCGGCTTCTGCAGCCGACATGATTTGAATCTTTTCTTCTTCCCGACGTGCAGCTTCTTCTGCCGCCGCTTTACGCTGTGCTTCTACAACGCGCTGACGTGTAGCTAATTCAGAAGCTGTAAGCGCACGGCCGCCTGCTCCTTTTCCACCACGCCCACCGGCTCCGCCGCCGGATGCTCCACGCTTAGGTTTGCGCACTTCTACCTGCACGACCTTAGAACGGCCATGACTAAAACTCTGCCTTACAGAGCCTGCATCAACTGTACGGCCCGCATCCTTGCGGCCTGCTGGGCGAAGGGACAGGCGGCCACTCTTATTCGTCTGTTCGCCGCCCTGCGATGGGTTTTTTGTTCCGTCCTGATTGCGCTCGTTGCCGTCGCTCATAGTTCCGCCTGTTCCTTAATGACCCTTGCAGGGTCTGGGAGTAAGCTTTTTGCCACTCCCGAAAATCTCTCATATTCGGCGATCAGGCGGTGTGCCAGCGCACCTTGCGCCATCACCGCATAAACCGCCCGGTCCCGGCTAAATGCCGATACCAAAATGCGCTCGGGAACTGTCACTACCGACAGAGACCGTCGCCCTGACATCAATCTGGCAAACTCATCCAGGCTTGCATGCTCTGAACGGATCACCACCCCTCCCTTACCAGAAGTAATCCACTCCCGGCTTTTCTGAAAACCGCAAACGACCTGCCCGGCTCGCCTTGCAAGACTAATGCAATCTAACATACGCTGCACTAATCCTTTTTCAACCAGGTCAGCCAAACAATCTGGCACGCTCACTTTTTCTTTCGCCTCTCTGGAGAAAGATTGCTGTGCGCGTGGGCTATCTAACACATCCCGGCTGGCACTCAACCACATTCCTCGACCCGGCAGTTTTGCTGCCAAGTCTGGAACAATCTGACTGTTTGGCCCAACGACAAAACGAATCAGGTGTTCTGGCGGCTTTTTCTCTCGTGTGACCATGCAGCGTCGCTCTGAATTGCGACGCCCCAAGGCCCCACGAGCAGGATTGTTATCTGTATCAGAAACGTCAGTCGTCGGTCGACTCCCTGTGTTTAATTTCTCTATTCCGCCGATTCGTCTGCATCAAACCAATGAGCACGAGCAGCCATAATCACTTCGTTTGCGACGCTTTCATCCATCACGTCAGCCCCAAAGATTTCAACCAGCTCATCACCAGCCAGATCCGCGAGATCATCAAGCGTTTTCACGCCCTTTTCTCCCAAGGTTACCAGCATCTGATTGGTAAAGACACCTAAATCGGCAATCTCATCAACAACGCCAAGTTCTTTACGCTTGTCGTCCAATTCCTGCTCTTTACCAGCCAGATAATCGTTTGCACGAGTCATAAGCTCGTCTGCAACACTCTCATCAAAGCCTTCAATCTCGTTCAATTCTGACGGATCGGCGTAAGCAAGCTCTTCAATCGTATGGAAACCTTCCGTTACGAGCAAACCAGCGATCACATCGTCAACATCCAACGTGTCAACAAATAGGGCTGTTCTCTTACGGAATTCATCCTGACGGCGTTCAGACTCTTCTGCTTCCGTTAGAATATCAATATCCCAACGGGTTAGCTGACTAGCCAAACGCACATTCTGCCCACGACGACCAATCGCGAGAGAAAGCTGCTCATCAGGAACAACCACTTCTACACGACCTGCCTCTTCATCCATCACAACTTTTGTGACTTCAGCAGGAGCAAGAGCGTTTACGACAAACGTTGCTGCTTGAGGACTCCAAGGGATAATATCAATTTTTTCACCTTGCAGCTCAGCCACAACCGCCTGAACGCGTGATCCTTTAACACCGACACACGCACCCACAGGATCAATGGATGTATCTTTCGAGATAACAGCCATTTTGGCACGCGATCCAGGATCACGGGCAACAGCTTTAATCTCAATAATCCCATCATAAATCTCAGGCACTTCCTGTGCAAAAAGCTTTGCCAGAAATGCCGGATGCGTCCGGGAAAGAAAAATCTGAGGCCCACGTGTTTCGTCACGCACATCATAAATGTAAGCACGAACACGGTCGGAGTTTCTGAACGATTCACGGGGAATCAATTCATCCCGTCTCAGCAAACCTTCTGCACTGCCAATCTCAACCATCATGTTGCCGTATTCAGTACGTTTTACCGTACCGTTTACAATCTCACCAACACGATCTTTGAAGTCATTATACTGGCGTTTACGCTCATATTCACGTACGCGCTGCACAATCACTTGCTTGGCCGTTTGAGCCGCGATGCGCCCGAAATCAATCGGTGGCAATGGGTCGACTAGATGTCCACCAACCTTTAGGTCTGGCTGAAACTTACGGGCAATATGAATAGAGATCTGAGTATCCTCATTCTCCACATGCTCGACAGCTTCAGTCCAGCGGCTGAGACGAACTTCCCCAGTCTTACGGTCGATTGTGGCACGAATATCTTTTTCGTGACCATATTTCGCACGACCGGCCTTCTGGATAGCCTGCTCCATCGCTTCCAACACTTCTTCACGATCGATATTCTTCTCACGTGAAACTGCGTCAGCGACCATTAACAATTCAGGACGTAAAACAGACGTGTCCATCAGATCAGGCCTCCAGCCTTCTTAAGACGGGTCATTGCTTTTTCTTTCCCGGCTTTTTCGGATTCAATTTAGGAATACGACGTTTTTGACCATCGCCTTCCTCTTCCGTCGCTACCCCCGAAAGAGCAGCACTCGCTTCAATCAAGGCATCTGTCAAAATTAAACGTGCCTTACGGATGTCTGTTAAAGGCAGTTCGGCTTCTGTACCGTCATCCAACCGGATAACAGCCTTACCGTCACGCACTCCCATCACCGTTCCAGAAAAACGGCGACGTCCATCCAAAGGCACATCCAATTCAGCTTTCGCCAGATGCCCAGAAAAACGTTCCCAATCTTTCGCCCGGGTTAAAGGACGATCTATTCCGGCAGAGGACACTTCAAGCATCCATGCATTCGGAATAGGATCATCCACATCAAGTATAGTACCAACAGCATGGCTGATCTGCTCACAGTCCTCAACCGAGATTAACGACCCGTCAGCTTTATCAGCCATAACTTGGATCGTTGGTGTATCTCGCCCTAAAACTGCAAGACGAACAAGTTCATACCCCAAATCCTCCAAAGCTGGCGAAATGCGTTCTGCAATACGCGCTTCAAGCCCTGTAAGATGAAGTAGATCAGTGTCAGATGGTGGATTCTGTTGAGCCAAGACAAAAAAGGCGGCCCGCTAAGGCCACCCCCCGAAAGAAAGCGGAAGATAAATGGAATAGCTTTAGCTTAATGCACTTGCACTCGATATGCAAGAGGAACGATGAACAAGGCCTAATTCCCAATCACTATAATTTTTTTTACTTTATAAACTCTTGCAGACAACGAAATCTTCCTATGAAAATAACTGCATGCGTGACGATCTTCCCTCTCCCCAACCGCTCCATACCCCAAGCATTACAGAAAACGCTAAGCCCCATAGAAAATCTTGGCTTTCAATAGGAGCCATTGGTTTTACCATCCTCGCTGCAGGCTTTCATTTTTACAACACACACACACCACAAACAGAAAAATCTTCCACAGAGCAGGTTACCTCACACAAAAGTGACGCCCTTCGTGCTGTCACACAACTTTCCATGATTTTACCGGAAAATGCGCCTCAAGCTCTCGCTAAGAGCCGGTTCTCTCCCACTCAGCAAAGTATGATCCTCGCAGCTTTGAAAAGAGGGTCCATGCGTCTGGTCGAAATGCCGGTTCTTGATGCAGCAGGGCTATCTGGGCAAACCATAGATATTTCAGTCGCCGGCCTTACACAGCGCATCACATTAACTGGTCACTTTCAAAGAGTTATTCTGCCAATTTCTGAAGTGGGGCAAGTCACCATTACACCTGTTACAGCACCTCATGCGCCTGTCTTAAATATCGGCGCTATGACCGCTTTAGGACCAGAGGTTTTGCCAAGTCTAACTTCTCTTGATCAAAGTATCGTGCTCAATATTCTGGTGCAATAAAAGAGGCGAAAGGTGTTTAAATCCCTCATTCCAATGCTCAACCGAGCGATGCCGTTAATGATGGCTTTATTTGTTATTCTGGCAATCGTGCAGGTTGCCGTTATGCTGCACCTTTCTACGCATAGTTTATACACAATTATAGATAGTGGTCGTGAATTTTACTTACCACTTGCTGCTATGATGAGCTTTTTTACAATTATTGGTTTATGTCATGAAAGTTCTTCTGAAAAAATAGCACGCAAGGGATTACGCCGAAGGAAAAGCTTACTCATGGATGTTCTCAGCCGCCTCACCAACCGTACAGAACTTGAAGAGCTTATGGCTCGCGAACAACATGAAACTGTTATTGATGCAGAAGAACTCGCGGCATCCTTACGAGCCCGCATCATCGGACAAGATAAAGTCTGTGAAGATATATCCCAACAGCTCAGACGCCGCCTTGCTCTCAAAACCCGCGGAAAACCCGTTGGTGTGTTCCTTCTGGCCGGGCCGCCAGGAACAGGCAAAACATACTTGGCCAAACAGATTGCACGACAGATGGATCGCCCCCTTCTCCATTTCGACATGACGCAAATGTCGAGCGCTCATGCGGCCACTCAACTTTTTGGCTCGCCCAAAGGATATGTTGGTTCTGATACATTTGGAAAATTAACTGGTGGGCTAAAAGAAAACCCAGATGCTGTCGTCCTTTTGGATGAGATTGAAAAAGCACATCCAGATGTGTTTAAAAAATTCTTAACAGCATGGAATGATGGTCATATTACTGAGGCCTCTACGGGAGAGCAAGTTTCAACAACCCGTGCCATCTTTATGCTGACATCCAATATTGCAACAGAAGCCTTAACTGAAATTGCTGATCGATTGGCAGACGATCCAGATAAAATGCGCGCTGAATCCGTTGAGACACTGCGACGGTCAGGTTTTGCTCCAGAGGTTTTAAACCGTATTGATCGTATTTTTATTTTCCGCTCTTTGCGCGGATTAGATTTAGCGCGCGTTGCTGCTCTTGAGATCGAAGCCATGATTGAAAGCTATGGTTTGCATGTTGAAGCAGGTGGAATTGACGCAAACCTTCTTTTCCAAGTGATGCAAAAACAGAAAAACCTTGGCACGGGAGCCAGTGCGCGTGATTTGGTACGCTCTATTGAGGATATGATTAGTGAAAGCCTCATTATCGCTCGTCAGCAAGGCGCAAAGAAAGTCCGCTTAGTTTCACAGGAAAACAATGTTGTTGCTGAAATCGTTTCAGAACAAGACATTCAACTGAGGAAAGAAAGTCGTTTATGACGGCTTTCTCACGCCTCTGGAAAAGAGCCCCTATCTGGCGCGCCTGTTTGATAGGAGCAATCGCCACGACAGGAATGGCCGCTTTCTTCCCAACAGAAGGTCTTAAAAAAGCACTTCCTTGGCTACCGGGTAGCAGCCATAGTCTTTCTTTTCAAACCGCTCCCAATCCCAATAATGACAATCAAACTGAAGTTCTAGAGCCTGATCCGACCATATTCGTACATGACCATATTTCAATTGCGGGCCGTATAGTGCCTCTCCCTGAAGGAAACTGGCACCCCATTCTGTCTGCACGCTTGCCCCCCAATGAAGCGTTATCATCCCAAGCACTTGTCCGGACTGAGAATGGAAGCGTTTCTGGTATAATTATCGTCACAGCGACGCAAGAACCCATCTCTGCTGACAACATTAATTATCTTGATGCGGCATGTCATGATAATCGTAATTATATAACGCTTTTCGCGCCTCAAACCGATCAATCAGAGGAGTGTTCTTTTTTAGCGACTGCTCTGATGGTTGATCATCCAATCAGCCCAGATCCTTTTATCAAGACCACTTTCAATCGATTAAATACCTTAGGCTTCCCGGTTCCATCTTTTTTTATTACTGCAACCTGGGGTCATGCTACCTTACAACAGGGAAGCCCCAATGCCCAATTTGAAACCGTTCAAATGTTCATGCCTCCTCTTGATAAAACATCTCATCAATTGTTAGCGCCTCTTTCAAACTGGGCAAACAACTCCTTACATTCATATCCCGAAGCTTCGCTCTTTATGACGCATGCGAAAAAATGGCTTCCTCTTTGGGCACATCTTTTACAAGATGGGTTTAATGGACACCTTTCAACGCAAGACCTTAAAAATTCATCCGCCGGACAAGACCCAGCGGCCCCTCAGTGATGTCCAAGATGGGGCCCCATACTCCGCCCCATTCTTTTCTCTACGAACCGTGCTAAACGAACAAAAGGCAGTCCGAGCAGAAGGTACGCGGCACCCACCATCAAACCTGTGCCAAAATAATCATAATATGTTGCCGATAAGCGCACATACGTCTGGCTTAACTCAGTCAATGTAATGACAGAAACCAATGAACTGTCTTTCAGCAATGAAATAAAATCATTCGTCATTACAGGCACAACGGTACGGAAAGCCTGAGGGATAATCACTAGCCTTAAAGACTGCCAATGGGTCATGTTTAATGCAACAGCCGCTTCCATTTGCCCTCGCGGAACAGAAAGCAACCCTGCACGATAATTTTCTGCTTCATAAGCTGAGTAATTTAGGCCCAGCGATAAGACCCCTGCCATGAAAGGAGACAAACGCACTCCAAAAGCTGGCAGCCCATAGAAAATAAAGAGCACTTGAATCAGTAAAGGCGTGCCTCGAATAACTTCCACATATAACCCGACCAAAACCCTCAAGACCATCCCGCCATAGTGGCGTGACAAAGCCAGCACTAGACCCAACCCAACAGCTAAGACCATTGCCAAAGCAGAGACGGCAAGGGTCATCAAAGCGGCTTTCCCAATAAGGGGTAGAAAACCAATATATCGATGCAGCAGAACCTTCCACTCGCTTCCGCTCATTCCGGCCATAGCCGTCTTATACTGCTGCCATTTCACGGGGGGTATATCGAGGTGTGAATGATCCCCCGTATAGTTCTCCATTAAAGGGGTCCACAAATTCCATTGAGCCAGAATTTTATGAAGCGTCCCATCCTTTATCAATTCATTCAGGGCAACATTCACCTGATCCCGTAATGCCCGGCTACCCTGACTAAATGCTATCCCATATTCCATACTACCAATGGGTTCGCCCACCAGCTTCATATCATCCGTAATGGAGCCATAATACAGCGCTATAGGGGCATCCAACAAAATCGCATCCAACCGGCCATTTCTCAAATCTGAAAAGGCATTTGTCTCTTCTTCATACGAACTTAAGGTGACCTCTCCCACCCTTTGCAACATTCGTTCAGCAATTGTATTTTTAATAGTTCCAACTTTGTGCGTTTTTAAAGCATCCAGTGTATCCAGCCCTGTTTCATCCTTACGAATAACAATTCGCTCACTCGTCACGTAATAAGGACGAGAAAATAATACAGCAGCCTTATGCTCAGGGGTCATTTCAATACCATCGACCACCATCGCATATAAATCACGGGACAACCCGGGAATAAGACCGTCCCAATCATTCTGAACAAACCTTGCTTTTTTATGCATTCTTTCAGCAAGGGCATTCACCAGATCATACTCAAACCCGGTCATTTGTGATTCATGTTGCGGATCATGAAACACGTAAGGAACATTGGCCTCCCCATCCGAGGCCCATGGTAAATCTGTTACGCCCTTTGCACCGGGAATAGAGATAGGTTCAGCATAAGCCCCGGATGCGCACAGCACCATTAGAGCACAGAAAAGTGCTGTCACTCTTTTCATTAGAGAATTGTCCGCAAAAAGCGCCGTGTCCGTTCATGCGTCGGGTTAGCAAACATTAACTCAGGCTCCCCACTCTCAACGATCTGGCCACCTTCAATATACAATACACGATCTGAAGCCGCACGAGCAAAGCGCATATCATGCGTTACAACAATCTGCGTCATCCCCTCCGTATCCAAATCCCGCATGACAGACAGAACCTCTTCCGACACTTCTGGATCAAGCGCAGATGTCGGCTCATCATATAACATCACAGAAGGCTTCATCGCTAAAGCACGGGCAATGGCGGCACGCTGCTTCTGCCCTCCAGATAAACTATCGGGATAACGCTCTTTAAGAGCCCCCAAACCAACCTTCTCAAGCAAATTACACGCAATATCACGCACCTCTACAGATGAAACGCCCTTAACGTGCATCGGTGCCATCATGACATTATCTAATACCGTTCGGTGTGGAAAAAGATTAAAGGCTTGAAACACCATTCCTACGTGTGAACGCAATTGATGCGCTTGAGCCTCGTGCTTGCGGCTCCAATGCCCCCCTGAACACGACAGCATTATATTTTCGATACAGACAGAACCAGAATCAGGGTGCTCTAAAAAATTCAAGCACCGTAAAAACGTCGACTTGCCGCAGCCTGAAGGGCCAATAATGGAAACAAGTTCTCCACGCTCAACATCCAGCGATATTCCTTGCAGAATTTTATTCGCTCCAAAAGACTTAACAATAGCCTTTGCCTGCAATACCAGATCTGTCAGTTTAGAAACTCCCCCTCACCGATCATCCAACATGATAAAAACTGCTTTATCTATAGTGCTTTTCTCGTTTACAAAAAACATAAATTCGCTTTTCCCAAGCTGATCTTCTAATAAGACCCCTTACTTCATGCCTGATGCGCCCCTGTCTCCTCACGTCACCTCTCCCCTTTTGGATGTAAAAGACGTCTCTGTTATTCGTGGAGACAGGCTTGTTCTTGATCAGATCACTTTATCTCTCTACGCAGGAGATGCCTTGATTTTGACAGGAGAAAATGGAGCAGGAAAATCTACCCTTCTTCGCACAATCGCAGGCCTTAGAAAACCGGATCATGGCTCGATTTTACGCCAATGTTCTCTCTCTTGGCTCGGCCATCATGATGCACTTAAGCCCGGTCTTACAGTAGCACAAAATCTCGCCTTATCAGCCCAGCTTGGTCAAAACAATCTCACAACAGTCCTCAAAAGCCTTGAACTTGAACATCTCATCGACCAACCCGCACGCTTACTCTCCTCAGGGCAAAAACGCAGAGCGGCTTTTGCTCGTGTGATGCTTTCAAATGCCCCGTTATGGCTTTTAGATGAACCAACGGTCGGAATGGATGCTCGGAGCATTCAAAACATCGGCAGGATTATGTCTGCCCACCGCAATAACGGCGGGGCCATGATTGTGACAACCCACGTTCCTTTGCCTTTAGAAAATACCTTGTCCTATACGCTCCCTTCTTTAGCTCCATCCGATACATTCTGGCTTTTATGAAAATATTTACCGCTTTAATCTTGAGAGATTTAAATATTGCGTTTCGTTTTGGAGCAGATACCCTCGCTTCAGTCTTATTTTTTATCCTTTGCGGCAGTTTATTTCCTCTTGCTCTAGGTCCCTCACCAGATCTTTTACGCCATATGGGCCCAGGTATTATATGGGTCTGCGCGCTTTTAGCTTCCTTGCTTCCTCTCGACAGAATGTTTGGCGCTGAATTGGAAGATGGCTCTCTTGATCTCTTAATGCTCACCACACTTCCTGCTTATGCCATTGCTCTCGCCAAGATAACCGCTCATTGGCTTACAACAGGCATTCCCCTTCTCCTTGCAAGTATTCCTCTGGGCATTATGCTAGGCATCAAAATCAATGAACTGCCATTATTATTAACAACCCTCGCTATCGGCACAGCTTGCCTTTCTCTACTAGGTGGGATGGCCGCTTCTATTGTTTTAGGGGCCCGTCGAGGAGGAGTTTTGCTCCCCCTTCTCGTACTCCCACTCGCCACACCTGTTCTTATTTTTGGCGCTTCAGCCTCTTATGCCACACAGCTGGGCACCTCCGCCACAGCGAGCCTTGATTTACTGGGAGCATGCCTACTCGCCAGCCTTCCTTTGTGCCCATTTGCCGCCGGCCAAGGCCTTAAAGCAGCAGTGGGTTAAAGAAAAACATTCCAAAGAAAATTAACTCCCGCTAAGGAATACCGGCATCTTAAAAACCAAAGGTTGTTTTATATTGTGATTAAATCGCTCTATGATCGTGTTGCACGCCTTGCAGCATCTCCCAATGCTGTCTGGTGGCTTATCGCTATTGCTGTGGCTGAAGCCTCCGTGTTCCCTCTTCCAGTCGATTTAATTCTAATCCCTATTCTCTTAGAACAACCCCAACGGGCTTGGTTTTTAGCTACAATATGCACCTTTGCCAGTGTTGCAGGAGGGGTTCTGGGCTGGTTTATCGGAGCATTCCTGATGCAACATATCGGCTTACCCATCGCGCATTTTTATCATGCTGATGGCCGTATTCTGGCATTGGAAAACATGTTCCAACGCTATGGCATTTGGATTATTCTCGGAAAAGGCCTAACCCCTCTTCCCTATAAATTCGTAACCTTAGCAGCAGGCGCCGCACACTATCCTCTTACACCCTTTATTTTAGCAAGCATTGTCACACGAGGAGCACGTTTCTTTTTAGAGGCAGCCCTTCTACAAATATTTGGCCCATCCATTCGTGACTTTATTGAAAAACGCTTAACCATCATTTTGCTGGTTATACTGATTGTTATTATTGCTGGCGTAGCTCTGGTAGAGTTTTTCTAAAACACTCCACTCCCCCCGCCTTAATGATGGGGAAGAGGAGTGGATCCTAAAGGGCTTAATTCAAGGCTATATGTTCTTGAGCCAAAGCCCGTTCAGCCTTAAATGACGGCCATTCAGCGCGCGTCAAAGATTTTAAAGAGGGAGCTGCCATACCCATCTTTTTTGCATAACGCCATGTATATGTTAATGTTTTATGAACATAATCACGCGTTTCAGCATTCGGCAAGGTTTCTATAAAAAAGAGCGGGTCATGCACGCTTGAGCTTTGATTGCTTTCCCAACGCGCAATAGCTCCCGGGCCGGCATTATAAGAGGCCAAAACACGAACAAGATCCCCCCCGCCTGCTTGTGTTGCCGAAATGCCTGCATGGTCAGATTGATGCGCGAGATAAATAACGTAAAGCTGCCCAATTTCTAAATTCATGCTTGGATTATGTAGTCGAGCAACCATATCGGCTGGGATATTAATAACCGCTTGCCCATGAGCATCATACACAGGGTGAGACTGCGTTACAAAACTTGCTGTAATAGGCCGAATTTGCATCAACCCATGCGCTCCGGCTCCGGATGCAGCCATTGAGTCAAAATTGGATTCAACCCGCGTCAGCGCATAAACCAGAGCGGGATCCATCCGAAAACCGTTTCTTGGATGCAGATTAGGGAAAGGTAAAGCCTCTGTTTCCTCTTTAGGGTGAGCCCCCACACTCATAATCAGAGACGCCATTTGCTCTGATAAATCTTCAAAACCAGCAGCTTGAGCAACCAACTGTAGAGACCTTGATCGTGCACTATCTGCCACCAAATCAGGCCACATCCGACGCATCAAATCCTCAGCGCGTCCACGCTCCCCAACTTGAAGCAGAGCATAAAGCTGCTGCCCCTGAGCAAGAGCGCCAATCGCCTCAACATCAATTTCACTCAAAACCGGAACGGGATCATGAAGCGTCACTTCCATATCAACATCAGCTAAGTGAGCATGCCCTTTACGTCCCTGCTCTAATGTTTGAGAAGCGAGCATCCCATAAAACGTATCATGATGATTAGCCGCGCGGTGCAACCACGACACATAAGCAGAAACAGCATGACTACGCGCTTTAGATCGAGCAGCCCAAAATGCAGCCGCTGCGTGTAGTTCTGATGAGGTAACAGGAGAATTCGCCGCTGACTGAAACAGCTCATAAGCCGTGTCAGTATGCCCTTCTCTCCAAGCCGAGAGACCAGCAACATATGCCGCCAGTCCGACTTGATGTTTGCCTTTTTCAAACCCTTCGCATCCAATGCGTAAGGCACTGCGCGTTGCTCCTTGAGCTAAGAGACTAAGTGCAACTTCCCCATATAATTGAGACGCATAAGCCCCTGTCATACCCGGAGTAACATCAATTAAGTGTAACGCACTCATCGCCCCTTTTTCTCCAGAAGCAACGCGTTCTTGAACCGTCCTGTCTAAAAGAGGGTTCCGCGTAAAGGCTTTGGATAGAGGATCCGAAGTCTTCCCATCAGGCAAATGAACCGTATCCGGCCGATCTTCCGGAGAGAGAGACTTCGTAAAATTCTGAACCTGAACGCTCCCTGCGGGAGCAAGACCTACCAACACTTTCTGAATATTGGCAGCATCAGGTGACGTGGGATAGGTACGCAGCCACGCTTTAAGCTGCTCCACATTGGGATGTGCATTCGGCATCAAATACCGATCCGCCAGAACATCCCCCAGAAGAACTGTATTTTTCAACAATCGCGTCTGCTCAATCGCCGTCTGGGTATCACCGCGGCGTTGAGCCTGAAAAATAGCTCGGTATCGACTAGCATCAGCAGCAGTCAGAGGATGCGGTAAACCAACTGCATCTCCGCCATGGGCTGGTATTTGAATTTCAGCAAATGCTGTTTCATCACCTGCATGATCAGGCTGAGGGGGGAGAGGACGTACGCTCGCTGCACATCCTGCATGAAAAGTCCCACCGGCCAAAATTAACACACTCACAAGCAACGCTCGTGCTGTGCTTCCTGGGATGAAAGGGGTAATCCTTCGCATAACGAGATGCTTGCTAACGGTTTTTCACCAAACTAGCAAGTAAATGTTAATCGTTCGTAAAACCCTAGCCTGTGCGATGATACAGCTCAGCCCAAAAATATTCTAGTGGTTCGGCAAGGTTTTATGAGACTTTTTTCATATTTTTTGTATTTTTCTTACAAATTATTTAGGACTAATTTTATCCTATTTAGTTTTGCTCAATTCTTGACGCAATATCAGCATATCTTGCCATGCATTTCGACGCGCAGAAGGACTTGCTGCTAGTTGCAAAGGATGTCGCATCGGCAAAAGCCGAATCGAAGCGTGTTTGTCGTTATTCGATATGTCGCACCATTTCCCCCTCACACGACTTAACATGGCGGTCTGCTCGGTGAGCATGCGCAAAGGGGTCACTCCCATTGTGACCACGAACGCTGGTTGACAAATTTCTATAATTTTCAACAAAAAAGGACGACACGCCATCATTTCCTGCGCCGTCACGCTACGTCCACCAGGAGGACGCCAAGGCAGTGCAGGAACGATGGAAATTTGTGATCTTTTCACATCAATTGACGCAAGCATTCTGTCTAAAATCCCACCCGCTTTCCCCGCAAAAAGGTGCCCAGATCGATCTTCATCTGCATCCGGCACTTCTCCGATGAGCATAAATGGAGCATTCTCTACCAAATGAGGCATTAAACGATGCGTCGCCGTACGTGCTAAGAAAAGCTCATCCAACGCCTCACCGGCACGCATCAAACCGGCAATGTCCTGTGCTTGTTCTATTTCCCCTACAGAAGGAGACGTCACTTTTTCTTGTGGCTTTAAATAAACTGGCGCAACTGGACGCTGAGGAAGCGGCTGTGTTACAATCTCCAGACAATTCAATACATCCTCTTGAAGGACTTCATCCACACCCCATTCACATTGCACTTGCAATGCCGCCAATATCTCAGTTCGGCTTAGAATAGACTGGAGTGTCATAAATTTTGACCTTGATTGGCTAAAAACCGATTTATGATTAAAAGCTAGAGTATTATGCAGATCACACGTGAATGGCCCAAAACTATTTTTTCCCTCACCAAGCGGGGTTTATCAAGTGCTTTTTTAGCAAGCGCCCTTCTCGTGAATGCCGAGGCTGCGCCTCAGATTAAAACACTACCCACAATTGATCCGGATAAGTCCCTCACCGGTTGGATTTTAGCATCCAATGTTATGATGCAACGCGGACATATTGATGCAGCCTATAATGCCCTCAATCGTATCCTTGCTTTATCAGGCAATAATTTAACATACCACGAACAAACTCTGCATTACGCTTTAATGAGTGGGCACGAAGAAGAAGCCCTTCAACTCGCCAAAACTCTTCCCAACCATGATATTGCAACATTTATATTGGTTCAAAACGCAGCTTCCCATAAAAATTGGGATGAAATGCGCCATCTCCTCAATCATAACAGCCATCACGGGATGCTCATTTCCACCGCGCAACCCGTCTTTCTCGCTTGGGCATTGGCAGAAGAAGGGCACATACAACAAGCGCTGGATACCTTACACTCAGCGTCTAGCTTTGCAGGCACACGGCGGCTCTATCAACTTCATGCTGCTTTGATTTCTGAGCGCCTCCCCGACGATTCACAAGCAAAAGCACTTTACCAAAAGGTAGGGAGTTCCCCTGATGATCCTTTGCTGCTGCAAATATTATATACACAAGCATATAGTAGCTGGCTTGAAACAAAGCACCAGCACCAAGCGGCCATTGATTGCATCACAGCGCTTGGCGTTAACTCGCCTTTAGCGTCCCTGACTATTGGCCCTCTTCAACACAACCTGAAGTCACGCCCGCCACTATCTTCCAACCAAGGGCTTGCAATCCTTGATTTCCAAATTGCTCTTATGTTGAATGATGTTATTCAGCAGGAAGGCCTTCAAAGAGACCCTGCAATTATTACCCTGAAACAAGCACTCTATTTTGATCCGTCATTAACTGTTGCCCGCATTTTCCTTGCAGATATTTTTCGTGACAACCAACAAATTACTGAAGGGTTAGAAGAACTCTCTCACATCCCCAATACAGACCCTTTAGCAGCCCTCGCAGCACAAGAGCGCGTTAACCTTGCCAGCAGCTCTCATGATCTTAATCGCGAAGCGCAAGCTCTGTATCAAGCTTTAGAAATTCTTCCTGACAATCCAGACTTTTTAACTCAACTTGCTGAAGTGGAAGACGAACTTGGGCATCATAATGAAGCCATCGTATTATTCACAAGCGCTATAAAAGCATCTCCTCCACGCAAGGAGGCTCTGTGGCCACTTTTGCTTGGCCGCGCCATGGCAGAGGAAGAGCTTGGAAACTGGATTAACACTCGGGCTGACATGCACCGGGCCTTAGAACTCGCCCCCAACCAGCCAGAAGTTTTAAACTTTGTAGGGTACGGTAATATTGAGCATAATGAAGATCAAGAAAACGCAATCTCTCTTCTCAAACGTGCCTTACAACTTGAACCAAACAACCCTTCCATTCAGGATAGTTATGCTTGGGCCTTGTTAAAGCATACAGGTGATTTAAAAACGTCTCTTCCTATTCTCATCCAAGCTGCGGAGCACTCATCCAGTGATCCTGAAATTGGATATCATCTCGGGGTTGCATATTGGTATCTTGGGCGACAAACTGAAGCAAAAGACCAATGGAATCAATCGCTTGACGATCATCCACTTCCACAGGACAAAGCTCTTTTATTAAATGCCCTCCAACAAAATGGTCCTCACCTCCCCATTTTTGAGACAAAGAAATGACGATAGCCAGCGCCAACGCACATGCAAAAATCAATCTCTATCTACACGTTACAGGACGGCGCACGGATGGTTATCATCTCCTCGACAGCTTCGCCGTGTTTGCAAACGCCGCAGATACTCTTACTCTTGAAAGAGAAGCAGCCCAAACCTCTCTGAATATTACGGGGCCTTTCGGGCAGAAACTAGAAGCGGATGAAAACAACTTAGTTTTAAAAGCGGTCAAATCTCTACAAATACAACATCAAATCGATAAACACTTCGATTTAACGTTGATTAAAAACCTTCCCATTGCTTCTGGAATAGGAGGCGGCTCCGCTGATGCCGCCTGTATTTTACGTCTTCTCGCAAAGCAGTGGGATATTCCAGAACCCGATATTCTGGCTATCGCAGCCCAACTTGGAGCAGACGTTCCGGTGTGTGTGCAGCAGGAGCCTGCGCGCATGGAAGGAATTGGTGAAATATTATCTCCCACTCCACCCCCACCATCAGGTGGAATTCTGCTCATTAACCCTGGGGTGGCAGTTTCTACACCGGACGTTTTCCGGCGCTTATCAAGCATGACTTCCCTTACACATCATGCAACACCACAATTTCCCGTAAAATGGTCATCCATGATTGACCTTAAAAACTGGCTCCTTACAACATCAAATGACCTACAAGAGCCAGCCATTCAGATTCTTCCCCTTATTAACGATGTTCTTCAAGCCATCGCTCAACAAGAAAACTGCCTATTGGCGCGAATGAGTGGGTCAGGCGCAACATGCTTTGGATTATTTCCTACAGCAGTGGAAGCCCAAAAAGCGGCAGAAGCGTTATCAATAACAGCCACTCGTCTAAATTGGTGGACATGGGCGGGAGATTTTTTCCAAAATAGTGTTCCACCCGCAGAATAAGCTTCGGAGAGAAAAATGTCCGGTCCTCGTATGAAAGTTACTCGGTCTAAGAACAAGCAACAGGTCACTTTATCTTTTTTAGAAGGAAGCGGTGTTGCTGGCAGTATTGACCTTGATGAGAAGCAACTCACCCAATTAATAACCAGTCTTGGTGAAGCACGAAGTGCTCTTCTCGAAAACCAATCCATTCCAACATTAGAAAATGCCCAAATTTCTCCCATTAGAAAAACAAACTGGGCTTTGCAATTCGATACTTTAAGCGAAGGCTCCCTGATTGCCTTTCAGCACCCCGCTTATGGACCTGTTGGCGTAGTCATAGACGCGACAGATACTGAAAAGCTTATCGAAGGGCTACAAAAGCATCGCATGATCATACGTTCAACACCCAAAGATTCTTCTTTGCCAAGCTAGTTACGAACGCAAAGATTGCACATAAAACTTTAAAAAAGCATGAAAATGCTTTTTTTTCAAAAAAGCCTATTGCCACATATGCTGCATACTGTTACATCAGCGCCATCAGACGAGAGGTTCTCAAACAATCTCTCGGAAAGCGAATTGCTTCATGCAATACGCGGGTGTAGCTCAGTTGGTTAGAGCGCCGGCCTGTCACGCCGGAGGTCGCGGGTTCGAGCCCCGTCACTCGCGCCATTATATTAATCCGAAAAAATAGATAGTTTGTATTCTCAAGAAGGTTTTTTTTGCAAAACCTCGGCTAAGATAATAATCATTATCTTTTGATAGAGTTTATCTGACTGAGCGCCAAAATCCTGTTCAATAAAACACATTTTTTCGATACATTACCAAAAGCCATTGAGCTTTTTCTCAAAACCTTCCCTTTTAATTAAAGATATAATTAATGATCATTTCTTCTCCTACAGATTATCGCACGGCTGCAAAACGAACCCTTCCAAGGTTCTTATTCGATTATATAGATGGCGGTGCCGTCACTGAAAAAACCATGCGTGCGAATTACGACACATTACAAAATCTGCATTTCAAACAACGCGTCCTAACAGGTGTCGGCAATCCAACACTTAACACTGAAATTCTTGGTCAAAACTGGTCTTTACCTTTCGCTCTCGCGCCAGTTGGTGCAACTGGATTATATGCTCGACGGGGAGAGGTTCAAGCGGCTCGCTCAGCTCGGCGTGCAGGCATTCCATATACGCTGTCCACAGTTTCAGTCTGCCCAATCGAAGAAGTGGCGCGTAAAGCAGGTGGAAATCTCTGGTCACAATTATATGTTCTTAAAGATCGTGGGTATATGAAAAACTCACTCGATCGCGCATGGGCAAACGGGATGAAAACCCTCGTTTTCACAGTTGATATGCCAACGCCCGGTTCACGCTATCGAGATCGACACTCTGGAATGTCTGGCCCGATAGCTTCATTGCGTCAGTATCTCCAAGCACTTACACATCCACGTTGGGCTCTGGATGTAGGCCTTATGGGGCGCCCTCTCTCTTTTGGTAATATTGAGGCCTATAAAGGCCAACCCATGACCATGTCTGACTACATGGGATTCATAGGCTCTAACTTTGACCCATCCATTCGTTGGCAGGATCTTGAATGGATCCGTGAAAGCTGGAAAGGCTCTCTCATCATCAAAGGGATACTAGACCCGGAAGACGCAAAAGATGCGCTCCGCATGGGAGCAGATGGAATTATCGTATCCAATCACGGCGGAAGACAACTTGATGGTGCTGTGTCAACTACGCAGGCCCTCCCTGCTATCGTTGACGCTGTAGGCGATCGTACAACTATCCTTGCTGATTCGGGCATTCGTTCAGGCGTGGATGTCGCTCGAATGATTGCTTTAGGAGCAAAAGGTGTTCTCTTAGGGCGCTCTTATATTTATGCTCTAGCGGCACAAGGGGAGAAAGGCGTCTCTAATTTGATTTCTTTAATCGCCGCAGATCTTAAAGTCACCATGACTTTAGTTGGCGCCAGCACCATTTCAGACTTAACGACATCAAAACTGGAACTCTTGTAGAAATTGAGTAGACCATTCAATACGCTCTAGGGGGCTCCGCCAATCCGTTAAAAGATAACCAGTCATCGTCGCTACCCAGACTTCGCGCCGAATGCCTCTAAAAGCTTGTCAGAAGCGACACCTTATATTAAGGCAATCTGCGCAAGAAGAGTTGGTGCAGTGGCGATGGCACGTCTATCACAAACAGCAGAAAACTAGGAAGTAAGAGGTTTTTAAACCCGGCACAGTCCAGTAAAGGCTATGCTTAATAGGGCATCCAAGGAGTTTTAAGTCGCATCATGACTGATAAAAAAGCGCAAAATGGGCCCAGCCATCAAGAAGGGTTGCGCCCGTTAGAAGCTATTTCCAAGCCTCAAGATGCGCAAGGTCGGATTGCATCTGCTGTTCGCGAAATTTTAGAAGCCGTTGGTGAAGACCCAGACCGAGAGGGGCTTAAAGATACCCCAACACGTGTTGCAAAAATGTATTTAGAGATTTTCGAGGGATTATACGAAGACCCACGAGAGCATCTCAAAAAACAATTTTCAGCCGATCAACACAATGGTGCAGTGATCGTGAAAGATATTCATTTTTATTCCATGTGTGAGCATCATCTTCTGCCGGTCCATGGCAAAGCCCACGTTGCGTATTTACCCGGAGGTGGCCGTTTAACAGGATTAAGCAAACTTGCACGTTTGGTGGAAGGTTTTGCTCGCAGACCTCAATTACAAGAACGGATGACCGATCAAATTGCCCAAGGGATGATGGATATTCTTTCGCCTGAAGCCGTGCTGGTTGTCGTAGAAGCTGAGCATATGTGCATGAGCATGAGAGGCGTTCGCTCCCCAGGCTCCACAACCGTTACAAGTGTGGCACGCGGTTTATGGCAGGATGACTATGCTGCTCGTATGGAAATTATGTCTCTTTTAAGAGCGTAACACCGGCAAATCTGAAATACTCATATCCGGCCTGTTCCACCAACAAAGGTGAGGAGGACGGTTCGTATAGGGAAGATAATGGGTGGGATCCCCTCCTAACTTAACGGTATTCGTTGGTGTTTCCTGAAGTTCAATCTCATAAACACGTAATAAACCGCCTTGCGCAGCTAATATCGCTGAAAGTTTAGCAAAAAGTAACGCCGCCATAATTTCTGTTGTAGGATCGCCCGGCGTTACAACAATGCGAGATGTCCTTTCAGGCTCATGCTCTTGAAACCACGCCAACAGAGGATCTGCTTCAGAAAGCTGTAAAGCATGATCTAGGCTATTATCAATAAAGTTGTGCCAGCGTGTTTTAGCGTCCGCAAAAGGCAAAACCATATTTTGATGGCCGTCTAGCCGTTTGGGCTCCTGCGGACGTAAAGTAACCTTAACATATTCATTATGACCATGAGGGATTGCACATTTCTCACTCGTCCCTGCAATAAGACGATGCCCCATTGAAAAGCGGCGCGTAAAGACGAGTTCAACGGTCATGCTTGGCGTTCCTTAAAGCGCTGCCATCCATCGGCTCTTAGCTGACATGCAGGGCATGTTCCACACCCATACCCCCACGCGTGAAGATGAGTTCTATCCCCCATATAGCAGGAATGGCTCTCGCGGTTAATCAATTCCACAAGAGGTTTTCCTCCAATTGATTGAGCGAGCTCCCATGTCTGAGCCTTATCAATCCACATCAACGGTGTATGCAGGACAAAGCGTTTATCCATTCCAAGGTTGAGAGCAACCTGTAAGGCTTTAATCGTATCATCACGGCAGTCTGGATAGCCAGAGTAATCAGTTTCGCAGACGCCCGTAATAATATGTTTGGCTCCACGCCGATACGCGAGTGCTGCGGCAAAAGTTAAGAAGATTAGATTTCGTCCCGGCACAAACGTGTTAGGCAACCCATTCTCATTAAACCCAATTTCAGCTTCACGGGTCAGTGCCGTTTCTGACACAGCACCTAAAGAAGCAAGATCAATCGTGTGATCTATTCCCAAACGTTTTTCCCAAGTCGAGGAATGTTCAGCCATGTGAGAACGTAAAGTACTTCGACACTCCAGTTCAATCGCGTGACGTTGACCGTATGAGAACCCAACCGTTTCAACATGTTCAAAACGTGATAAAGCCCATGCAAGACACGTCGCTGAATCTTGACCGCCAGAGAATAAAACGAGAGCAGTATTACTCATGGGATTCCAATCATCTTATGCGTTTGAAGAGATAAGCGCCAACGAGGATTGGCTAAGCAAAAAGCCACCGCTTTTTGAGTATTTTCAAAACGGTTGGGACCATCCATGGGTTGAAGCCAGAAATGCTTAAAATCAAGCGTATCAAACATTTCGGGTGAAAGTTCTTTTTGAGGATAAACCAGCTTGAGTTCAGAGCCTTGCGTTTGAATGAGTTTGCTATCTGGCTTAGGACTAACACAAATCCAGTCTACCCCATGTGGAGCAATGATCGTTCCGTTTGTTTCAACTGCAATTTCAAATCCAAAAGCTTTTACAGCCTGAATAAGAGCATCATCGAGTTGTAACAGAGGCTCCCCACCCGTAAAGACAACGTATCGCTGGCCTGTGTTTTTTACCGTGCGCGACCAGCACGCCTCAAGAGCTTCTGCTAGGAGCTCTGCAGTTTTAAAACGTCCACCCCCCTCACCATTTGTACCAATAAAATCAGTATCGCAAAAACGACAGGCCGCTGTGTCACGGTCCTGTTCCCGGCCAGACCAAAGGTTGCACCCAGTAAAACGGCAGAATACCGATGTACGTCCTGTCTGGGCACCTTCTCCTTGGAGGGTGATGAACATTTCTTTTATTGCGTAAGACATATCACTCCCATGTCGGCGAGGCTGGCCTGAGATGCAAGAGAAAACATTCTTTAAATGACCAGAAAAAGCATGAGAGCCTGTTAAAAAAGGATGTAAGGGGTGGGCATAACGTATTTTCAGGATTATGGGTGATATTATGGAAAACAGGAACGCCCATACACCTATTCTTGATTTATCCCCACAAAAAGGGATGAACCGTATTTGGTCAGCTTTAGATGACCTTAAAGCTGGGTTAAGGTTCTTCCCTCTCGCTCTGACACTGGGCTGGTTGGATATTAAACTACGCTACAGAGGTTCTATCTTAGGTCCTTTGTGGCTGACACTTTCAACTGCGATTATGATCGGTGCGCTGGGAGGGATCTATGGTTACCTGTTCCATATGGATCTCAAACATTATCTCCCTTTCTTATCTCTTTCTATTGTATTGTGGGGCTATATTAACGGCATCATCAGTGATGCCGCTTCCGTCTTTACGCAAAGCGCATCTATGTTCCATGCGCGCCGATTTCCCGCAACATTACCTGTTTTTCGTTTGTTGATACGAAACGTCTTAATGTTTTTGCATCACGTGTTGGTCGTTATCGTGGTGTTTGCATTTTACCACGCGTTGCCAACGCAAAGCTGGAGTATGCTGTTAAGTATTCCATTATGGCTTATGAACAGTTTTGCCATAACGCTCATGATCGGCTTACTGGGAGCACGCTTTCGAGATATCGCTCCAATTATGGCCTCTTTAATGCAGATCTTTTTCTTTATTACTCCCGTCATTTGGCAACCCAGCTTATTAAGTGCAACTGGTCGGCAATATCTTTTATGGGATCCCTTTTATCCTGTCTTTGAAACGCTAAGAGGGCCCTTGCTTGGAACGGATGTTCCTCTACTCGTTTGGGAAACAGCTTTTGGGCAGGGACTTATTTTGTGGATAGCGGCGGCTGTACTATTTTGCCGTATGCGCTCACGTATTCCTTATTGGATTTGAAATTGAATGCCTAAAGTTTCCGTTCAGCACTTGAGCATTATTTTCCCACTTTATCATGGTGAAAGCCGCTCTTTGAAACGCCATCTCGGAGATAAATTTTCCAAATGGCAAGCAGGCTCTCCTTCCGCACATTTGGTTCAAGATAATCGAGATCGGACGGTGGTGAGCGTCCTGAATGATATTACATTTGAGGTTTCTCCAGGCGAACGGGTTGGCCTTATAGGGCGTAATGGTGCCGGAAAAACAACTCTTCTGCGTACATTAGCAGGGATTTATGAACCAGTTGAAGGACGTGTTCGCCTAGAAGGAACAATCGGAACACTCCTCGATAGTAGCCTTGGTATGAACCCTGAACTGACTGGACGTGAGAATATTCGTTTATTTGGATTGCACGGCGGTCTTTCTCAACAAGAGGTGGAGAGAATAGATCAAGATGTTCAGGAATTTGGAGAACTTGGCTCTTATATTGATTTGCCAGTTAAAACTTATAGTTCAGGGATGAAAGTACGTCTTGCTTTTGGACTCGCAACATCCTTAACGCCACAAATTCTTTTAATGGATGAATGGTTTTTGGCAGGAGACGGTAACTTTATGCTAAAAGCTAAAGAGCGTTTAGGGAGTATGATTGAAGAAGCGGATATCTTGATACTATCGACGCATCAACCAAAAGTCTTAAAAGAATGGTGCACACGCGTCATCTGGTTGGAAAACGGGAAAATCCGAATGGATGGGCGTCCAGAGGATGTGCTTGATATTTATCTGGAGGATTAACGCCGCATTAATCCCGTCGAGTTACATCTCCGTTGCTTCGTGGCAACGTGGTCAAAGCATCGGCGATACGACGCCCAGCGACTCTCTGATCCGGCGCAATTTCAGCAAGAGGCTCAAGCACAAAAGCCCGTTCAAATAAATGACGATGCGGCAACACTAAGATACGGTCTGAAACAGATCGCTCTCCATAATACAGCACATCAATATCAATAGCCCTAGCGCCCCACCTAATGCTAGGCTGGCGTCCCAAATCTCTTTCAATGTCCTTACACGCTCTCAATAATTGATGCGGAGATAGAGAGGTTTTTCCCGTTACGCACATATTAATAAAAGCTGGCTGCTCTACCCCTCCCCACGGGGCACTGTCATACAGACTAGATGTCTTGAGCACCTCAATCCCCTCATAGAGTGAAAGACGCTCAATCGCTGCGCTTAGTGTAAATTCACGTTCTCCAAGGTTAGCCCCCAAAGACAAACCAATGCTATGAAGGCGTTGTTTCTTTACACAGACAGCGGCTTCTTTAATTGAATATGGAACAGGAGCAGATGGCTTCCTCACTGTGATCTCAACATACTCAACCCGTGAAAAACGCTCTAAAACAGCATTTGCCACATGCTCTGCAACTGTTTCAATTAAATCTAATGACTTCCCTTTTATAATTTCAGCAGCGACATCACACAAAGAACTATAACAGACAGCCTGATGATAATCGTCCTGCTGTGCAGCCGAGGTAAGGTCGGCTTGAATATGCATATCAACGATAAAACGCTGACCAAGCTTCTTTTCTTCAGCCAATACCCCATGGAAACCGTAAAGGGTCAAATCTTTTACATAAACGGATGTAAGAGGTGAACTGATCATAGACCCTCGTTTATAAGATTGTACATTTTAAACGCATCGGCATGTTCACGGATATCGTGCACACGCAGTATATCCGCCCCTTCATGAACACCGGCGATATTGGCTGCCAAGGTTCCAGCTAAACGCTCTTTTACAGATCGTCCCAAAAAATGACCAAACATTGATTTGCGGGATAAGCCCAACAAGATTGGTAGTTGATACTCGGATTTTAATATCTTTAACGAACGAATTGCTTGGATATTTTGCGCAGGGGTTTTCGCAAAACCTATCCCCGGATCAAGAATTAAACGTTCCTTTGCTATGCCCGCCTTTTCAGCAAGATTAAGAGAAACATCAAAAAATCTCTTCCAATCTGCAATAATATCCCGCTCGGCATCTATCTTTAAAGCATTATGCATCACAACAACATGAGCCGCTGAATCAGCAATGACAAAAGGCATTTCTGAGTCTGATTGCAATCCCCAAATATCATTAATGATCTGCACCCCTTGCTTTAAAGAGGCCCTCGCTACACTCGCTTTTGTCGTATCAACAGAAACAAGGGTTCCTTGTTGAAGTAAGGGGTTCAACACCGGAGCAAGACGTGCCCACTCATCTTCAGCTGAAACAGCCTCAAACCCTGGCCGTGTTGATTCAGCGCCTATATCAAGAATATGAGCGCCATCTTCTAAAAGGCGGTTGGCGTGAGCAAGTGCAGTGTGCGGATCATAAAAATTACCCCCGTCAGAAAAAGAATCGGGGGTTACATTTAAAATACCCATCAAAAGAGGGAGCTTTTTTTCTCCCTCCTGATGCAAAATATTTTGCATAGAAATCAGATTTTTTTAGCTTGAGCCAAAAAGCCTTCCATTTGGTCCAAGGTTAAAGCACCCGGAGCGACAACGGCTCTTCCAAACAGAAATGTTGGCGTACCATCTAATCCAATATCATGCCCCTGATTAAGATTGGTGGTTATAGCGGTTACCGTTGTAGGGGAACTCATATCAGCCTTCAGACGGTCTGCATCTAAGCCATTCGCTTTAGCAACTTCCAATATACGATCTTCTGTCGGCCGGGTCGTGTCTTGCATCAGAGCACGACGCATAACGTCATACTTGCCTTGAGCACTGGCCGCGATAATAGCACGTGTGTCTAAAACACTACTGCTGCCTAAAACAGGAACAATCTTTTCAACAAAACGAATATCAGGATGCTTTGCTAAAAACTGATCAATTTGCGGTGCCATCGCGCGGCAATAGGAGCAACGTGGATCATAAAATTCAATCACACTGACTTTACCGTAAGGATTCCCACGTACGGCATAGATTGGTGCTGAAGCTAATTCACTCCAATGACTATTCACTGCACTCAATGCGTTTGCTTGCTTTTGTTGCTCAGCTTTTGTTTTTAAGGACTCAATAGCATCCGTTAAAATGGTGGGGTCCTCTTTTAAAGCCTGCCGGAGAATCTCTACGATTTCAGCCCTTTGTGCTGGCGAAAAAGTATTTGTTGATCCCGTGCCTGCGGCCAGAGCACTTCCTCCAACAGCAGCAGAAAAGAAAGCTCCAGCAGCAAAAACCGTTGCAAACATGCGTTGTTTCACGAAAGTCTCCAGACTTATAAAAATCCCCTCATGCTACCGTTTTCAGCCCCTTAAAGAAAGACTTTTTCAAGAGATGGTGCCCAACCTCTCCCATATCGTGTAGATTGCGGTTAAGAATAATAGAAACTTCGTGTATAATAACATCTTCATATATGTTGTTATTCTCAAAACCGAGACCTGATAGTGGAGAAACGCCAGGTGGCGCAACGTCGAGACCAGATATCTACCAACGGTTCACAAACTACACGCCGGACATCTCTCGGCCTTCTAGCCTCTGTGGCATCGGGACTTCTTTTAAGTGCCTGCTCACATGTTCCTGTAGTCAATACATTATTTGGACCAACGTCTGAGCCTACCCTTTCCGGGAATATCGGCACCATTGTTTCAGACGAACCACAAGCTACCCTAGTGGGCCACGATGTTTTGGCCCGCAGAGGCAATGCTGTTGACGCCGCAACTGCAACCGCTATTGCACTTGGCGTTACACTACCCTCGCGTGCGTCCCTTGGCGGCGGTGGAGCCTGCTTGGTTGCTCCACCCAATGGAGACGTCAAAAGTATCGTCTTCTTACCTCAGGCTGGCCAGACTTTACGCGGGGATCGTCCGGCTTCAACACCAGCTATGTTGCGTGGGTTATACCTAATGCAGCATCAGTATGGCTCTGTTGATTTTGGAGATCTTATTCTCCCAGCACAAAAATTGGCTAGCAATGGAATGACAGTTAGCCGTACGCTTGCATCAGACCTCAGCACAGTCCGTATAGGACTTTTAGCGGATAAAAACGCCCAAGCCATCTTTGGAAGAGATGAAACCGGTACAGTTGTTGCTGGTGACAACCTTGCCCAACCACGTCTTGCGAGTTTTCTAGACCGTGTTCACTCTGCAGGGGTGGGTGATCTTTATAACGGTGCTTTGGCAACAGTCTATGCATCTGCTTCTCAGCAAGCTGGTGGTGGCCTTACCAACCAAGATTTACGTAATACACTGCCGCTTCAAACCGATGCTCTTCATTCCCAAACCGGTCGCTTAACCGCTTCTTTCCTCGCACCTCCCGCCGATGGTGGCCTTGGAGCGGCTATGCGCTATCAAAACGGGAGCAATGCTCAAGGTACTGTCGCCGCTTGGCGGGCTTCAAAATCGAGCAGTCTAAGTGAAGCGCAAGCCATATTAGATAGCAACAAAACAAGTAATGCGCGCCTACCGGCTCTACCTGCATCAACATCGTTCGTGGTTACTGATCGTAATGGCATGGCTGTTGCATGCACATTAAGTGAAAATAACCTTTTTGGAACAGGGCGTATCGCAGGAAGCACAGGCATTGTTTTAGGGGCATCCCCTGCAACAACTCCTCAGCCACTTCTAGCCGCAGCAATTTTACACCACAACCATGCTTTAAAAGCCGTTATTGCAGCATCTGGTCAAAATGATGCCGCTGATGCCGTTGGTGATGCCGCTCAAGCAGCAGCACATAATGCCACCATTCCTCATTCAGGGTCAGGGCGTGTCAATGTTATTACATGCCAAGGCGGAACCTGCCACGGAGATCTTGATCCACGCGGCACTGGTTTAACCGTTGGAAGCACAGAACGTTAAGCACTTTACCCTGTAAAACTCTTGACCAAACTCCCAGCAACCAAAGACCAACCATCAACAGCGACAAAGAAAATCAGCTTAAATGGTAGCGATACGGTGCTGGGGGGTAACATCATCATCCCTAAACTCATCAATACGCTGGAAACAACGAGATCTATGATGAGAAAAGGAAGATAGAGCAAAAAACCCATTTCAAACCCTCGCCGCAATTCCCCTACCATGAACGCTGGTGTCAAAATCCGCCATGGTATATCTGCCATCGTTGCAGGAGGTTTTTCATGAGCGATATTCAAAAACGTCGTTACATCCTGCGGTCGAGCGGTTGCAGCCATAAAATCATGAAAAGGTTGAGCTGTAAGGCGCAAGCCTTCCATTTCCTCTACGTGTCCTGCCATCAGTGGTGATATCCCTGTATCCCAAGATTTCTGTAGTGTGGGCTGCATAACAAAAAGCGTTAAAAATAAGGCTAACCCTACTAAAACAGTGCTTGGAGGTGTGCCTTGTGCGCCTAACGCACTTTTCAGCAAGGACAGTACGATCACAATCCGGGTAAAGGCTGTTACCATGACCAATAAACTTGGCGCTAAAGACAAAACTGTTATCAGAGCACTAAGTTGAATTAAACGCCCTGTTGTTCCCGTGCCTCCAGACTGCCCCAAATCTATATTTACGGACTGAGCAAAAGCGAAATGAGGCGTGAACACACATAGAGCAACAAAAAGAATCCAAAGGGTTTTCCTCATGATTTTTGCTCCACAAGAGATGCAAAACCCGGCTTATTCCCGCTTTCTAAAATAAGATCCTGTGTTCCGCCCGTTAGAATAAGAACTTCTGTTGTGCCATATGTCACGACAGATAAACGTCTTGTTCGATCAAGAGAAATTTGACCTTTGATAGATAAATAAGAAGTGCAGTTACATGCTCTTATTCTCTGTTTTTTTATTTTCTGTAAAATTGGTTTTATGAAGAAAATAAGTAACAACAAAGCAACGCAATATAGAACAAGTAAAATATTACTCTCAAAAATCATAACAATCTCCCATATTGAATGGGATAGAAAATAAACATTAATAAGCAGTTAATAGTTTTTCTTTTACCTTCAAATAAAACCAATTCTTAATTTTTATTTCCAAATTTTTCGCTTCTTCAACCTTTTATTAAGAACTTAAGATCAAAATAAGGACCACGCCCTCGAAAGAATCCAAAAGGTATAAACGTTCCTTATATGCAAAACATTCCTTCTTCGACAGCTGGAACAGATCTGCTCTCTCTTGGAAGAGAGCGGTTAAACTGGCTACAAGAAAGGCAGCAAATCTTGGCTGGGAATGTCGCGAATGCTGACACGCCCAATTTCAAACCCAAAGATATCTCGCCTTTTGAAAATACCCTCAATCAATTCAATATTACGCCAATCACAACGCACACAAATGATATCACCGTTGCTCCTGATTTTGATAATCGTGATCTGGGAGAAGAACGTTCATTAAATGGTAATCAAGTTTCATTAGAACAACAAATGGAACAGATTTCTCATATTAACGATCAGCAGCATTTCGCTGTGAATATTTATAGTAAGTATTTGAATATGTTCCAAACTGTTCTTGGCCGATAGAGGGTTTTATTATGGATTTCTCTAGTACAATTGGTGTTTCAGCAAGTGGTATGGAAGCGCAGGCACAACGCCTTAGAATCGTTGCCGAAAACCTTGCAAATGAAAATACCACAGGTTCTTCACCTGGCGCAGACCCATATCGCCGTAAAACAATTACGTTTTCAGAACATGTAAATGATGATGGTACATCTGGTGTTGAAGTCAAAGAAATTGGCTGTGACCAATCTGCTTTCGAATCACGATATGACCCTTCTCATCCAGCCGCGAATACACAAGGATATGTAAAAATTGCCAATGTAAACCCAATGGTTGAGATGATGGATATGCGTGAAGCTGAACGCTCATACGAAGCCAACCTCAATACCATGCAGATAACACGTTCAATGCTTTCTAGAACACTGGATCTTTTAAAATAACATGATGAACTCTATTACACAGGCACATGATGCCTATCGTCTGAGCTTACAGAATAGTCTGATCGATAATGGCTCAAACAACTCCCCAGAAGCTACGACACCTCAAGAAAGCTTTGGTGCTGTATTATCTAAAACACTTCAAAACACTTTAGATACAGGCCATGATGCAGAACAAAAAGCTGTTGTCGGGCTTAATGGGCATGGGGATATGACGCAAATCGTAACAGCCGTTTCTAATGCACAGCTGGCTTTACAAACAACAACCACGATTCGGGATCGCATGGTTCAGTCTTACCAAGATATCATGCGAATGTCGATTTAGCCCTTATGCAATCTCTCGACCTTCATAATATTTTAGAACAGACTTTTTTAATCGCTCTAAAATTAAGTGCTCCAGCCCTTTTAACAGCACTTGTGGTCGGTCTAATTATTTCATTCCTTCAAGCCATTACACAAATTAATGAAAGCACTCTTGCATTTGTCCCCAAGATTTTAGCTATCGGAGCAGCTATGATCTTTGCAAGTTCTTTCATTTCGGAAAATTTGCTTTCTTTTACCCGCTTCCTCTTTGATCAACTTATTCTGGTTGGAGCAACATGAGCAGCTCCGTCATTAATCTTTCTCTCCCTGAAGGAATTACGCAAACTGCATTTCTTTTTATGCTTGTTTTATCAAGAATCAGTGCGGCTATTATGGTGATGCCCGGTTTTTCCTATTCAGAAATTCCATCCATGATCAAAGCTGGCTTGGCTCTTACCTTAACCTTTCTTATTTATCCTCTTATTCATATCCCTCCAATATCTCATAATATTTCTCCTTGGGAGATTGGAGGAATGGTTGCTCTTGAACTTTTTATTGGCTTTTTTATCGGTTGGATTACTCAGCTAACCGCTTTCATACTTCCAATAGCCGGTCAATTCATCTCTGTTTTTATTGGCTTATCAAGCGTCCTCCAACCAGATCAGTCTCTTGGCGCAGACACATCTGCCCTAGCACGCTTTATGAACCTCCTTGCACCTGTAATGCTTATGGTTAGCGGTGCATATATATTTCCAATTTATGGCTTAATTAATAGTTATAGTCTCATATCGCCAAATATATTTTTTCATAATAATATATCGATCATGGTCGCGAATGATATTACTAAGTCAGTTATTCAAAAAACAGAAGATATATTCAAAATTAGTCTTGAGTTAAGCTCACCTTTTCTTATTTTATCTTTAATATGGCAAATGATAATAGGTGTTCTAACAAGACTTTCTCCTAATCTACAGATACAAAACAACGTCAGTTCTTTGCAAATGTTAGGGGGCATTGCTCTTGTTGGAATCTCTCTCGTTGCTATGATTACAGTTTGGCAACAACATACGTTCACTATCCTACAAAATCTATCCGGCTTCTAAAACATGGCTGAAGCTGAAGACAGGACCGAAGCCCCTTCCCAACAACGCCTGCAAAAAGCTCGTGATGATGGACAGGTCTTTGTTTCAAAAGAATCATTTAATCTTGTTCTTCTCCTTGCAGGGGGAACAAGCTTTTTTATTATCTTACCTCTTCTCATTCCTTCATTTATTCATAATATGTTCTTTCTGATGTCAAATGCAGGAAGAATTTCTCTCCGTTCTGAAAATATCTATGATTTCAATACATTTATTCTACTCTCATCCTTAAAAATATTAATCCCTCTTATTACCCTTCCTTTTATAATCACAATTAGTGTTGGCCTCCTTCAAACATCTTTTCTTATTCATCCCCCTTCACTTCTCCCCAAATTCTCTCGCATATCACCTATATCGGGCATAAAGCGGCTTATAAGTCCATCCAGCTATATCGAAGCATTAAAGATGCTTCTTAAGCTAATCGCCATATTTTTCGTTTTTTATGTGTTCATCCGAAGAAATATTACTCAAATACCAAGCATCACCAATATAAAAATACAAAATATTTTCCCTTATATATCCAAATATAGCTTATCCATTTTATTAGATATTATAATTATTCAAACCATCATCGTCGGCATCGATGTTTTTTGGGGAAGGTACCAACATCTATCAAAGCTCAAAATGAGCCGAGAAGAGCTCAAAGACGAATATCGTAATACAGAAGGCGATCCACACGTTAAAGGACGTCTAAAACAAATCCGTGCTCAAAAGGCACGCCAACGCATGATTGAGGCTGTTCCCAAAGCAACTGTCATTGTCACTAACCCTACACATTACGCTGTCGCATTAGTCTATAATAAAGGGTCTGATAGCGCGCCTAAAATCGTTGCAAAAGGGAAAGAAGAACTTGCAGCCCGTATTCGAGAAAAAGCTATGGATCATCATATCCCCATTATTTCCAACCCCCCTTTAGCCCGGGCTTTATTCCCCCTTCCTCTTGATAGTGAAATCCCTTTGGAGCATTTCCAGATTGTCGCAACAATTATCGCACATGTTTGGAAAATAAAAACACCCAACACATTGACCCATCCTGAGTAACCCCCTTATCACGAAGAGAGTTAATCTCCTCTTTATAAAAAAATAAACTAAAAATGAACACCAACATTCATTTGAAATGACCTTCCAATCAAAGCATCAAAATACCTGCTCATATTAACTGTTCTTGGATATTTGGGCATCGCATTAGTAATGTTATTGATCATAAAATTGGCACTAATATTTTTAGTAATATCATAACCAATTGTCATATTATAATAGGCAAAAGAAGGCCGTTTATTAAACTCATAGGCCAGTGCATTAACTTGGACATAATTATGAGACGGACCGTTCCAAATAGTCTGCCACTGAAATGTTAATGGACCGCGCATATAATTGAAATTTAATGTAAACAAATCTTTAGGGGATTGGGTCGTCCCTGTAAGCTGATATGTTGACTGTCCTATAACTTGTGTATTCCCTAGATAGTGAGAGTAATTCCCACTCAAAAGAACCGAACCAAAACTATCTGATACGCCCAAACGCCGTAGAGGGAAGAAATAACTCATATTTGTTTGGAGAACACGCATGTGCTGTTGTCCGATATTAAAATATCCTTCCGAAAAACCCGTAACTTGATGGTTACTATCGCGTGTAAACGTATCGCAATACGTCCTACTATCATAGCAAGCAGCCATTAACTGATCCAACCCTAAAGAATTCACCTCCTGCTTAACTTTTACATCGACAAAAGACGTCGTCATATTAAAGCCATGTACAAAATGTGGGTGCAAATCCATAGACAATGTATAACTATCTGAAACCTCATTTCGCAAATGAGAATTTCCGCCAGATGTCCCTAATATGGAATTATAATTAATATTCGAATGAAACGGCGTTCCCATCCCGCTTGCAGCACAATTTGCCGCACGAATAGCGGGATTTGGTCCTTTTCCAACACCTAAATCAGAACAAGGATCTGTTCCTGAATCATATCCTGTCGTTAGGGGAGAGAATAATTCTGTAACAGACGGATTACGCACAGATTGGGCATAATTACCTGATATCCCAACGTCTGAAGTAAACCACCATGATCCACCAAACATATAAGTCCAATAATTACCAGCGACACTGTTATGAATGAAACGCCCATTTGCCGTTGCTGAAAGATTATAAACACCGGGGATGTTCATGTGCGGCGCGATGAGAGGAATATCCAACTCTCCGAATGCTTCATGAGTGTAGTAAGAGCCTGAGGCGCCTGCCATGGGAATAGTGTAACCATATTGCTGGTATACTCCACCTCCCATATCTTCGCCTTGATTATAAGATCCCGGTATATAGTTATAACCTTCGCGTCGATGTTCATAACCTAAATCCCAACGAATATTTCCCGCTGGCAAATGAAAGAGCGTGCTATTAATTTCTGCCTGTAAATCACGCTGTGCATTAATATTTTTGCTATGAGCATTAGCAATCACATAATCACGTGACGCTTCAGACATCTGATTATATCCAAAAGGATTTAAAGGCGAACATGAGGAACTACCAGTTCGAACAGAGGCATTGCTATATCCAGGAGCGCAAATAATCTGCCCCTGAGCATCGGTAGTCGCGTTTAAAGCATTGGTGAAATTTTGTATAACAAGAGAGGGACTATAATCATCTTCAATATAACGACCGTAAACACCCCGTAATGACCAATTGAACTGTCTGTTTAAAGCTTTAAAATCCCCGTTCAAGCCACCTTGGAAACGCATCATCTGTGAATCTGTCCGAAACATACCCAGTCCAAGATCATTCATCATTCGTGACATATAGAAAGTATTTGTCGGCATGCCATTCGCAGATAATGCATTCATAATTGTTGAACGTTCATCCGCTGTTAAATATGGATTATTTGTATTAAGTGCCAATGGACCGTTCACAACGGATGCAGCATTATTTGCACGATTGGCTAACCAAGAATCCTGAGTAAGAGGAATCGTAGAAGACCCGTTTTCATAAGAACTGTTTATTATACCAGATGGAACTTTGCTCGCAGCACTACCTTTCACATACCACGCTTGCCATGTCGCGTGTATATGATCGGTGATGTCATAATGCCCAAGTGTCGTAAAATTATATTTATGACTAGGAGTATAAAGCTGTGTAAAGTCTGAAGGGTTATACCCATTCCCCCCTTGGGCGGTATATCCATCTTGTAATAATCGATTATACGTTAACGGAATAAGAGCTTTTCCATTTTGACTAAATATTAAATTCTGCCCTTGAGAATTTAATATGCCTGTCCCTCCATTATTAATTCCTGGGAAGTTTACTGGAAAATTTCCACCACTCCCATCATACATTGGTATTCCCGTTGTCGTTGCCTGAACACCACGCTGAGCAGCAATAATCGTTTTATTATAAGGATTATTTGAACCAATGGGAGGCTGATTATAATTTGCTGCATTAGCCCCCAATACATCAGGACGCTGATTAGCTAACAATCCCGCGGCCTGCCTCCATTCAAAATCAAATACTACTCCCCCACGATCATGGTCAAAGCCCGTTCCAGCTTTAAAAGAAACACGTTCTTGAGGCTCATCTAAATTCTGCGTCCAATTTCCTTGAGCATTAATATCCACCCCTTTAAAATGATCATCCAACTGGTAGTTCACAACGCCCGCAACAGCATCCGCACCATAAGCCGCCCCAGCACCACCAAGCTTAGTATCAATCCGTTTTATTAAAGATATCGGAATATCACTCACATCAACCTGAGAACCTGAACCTGCACCAAATGGTGAAGCCGATGCAGCCCCCACTACCCTCATTCCATCAACCAAAGTCAAAGTTCTCTGAGAACCCAAACCTAGCAGGGACACAAAAGATTGTCCGGCTCCCATTCCATTGCTATTTTGATTCCCAATCGGTGAATTGTTGCCTACGGTAAAGGCCGTATTCTCACGCATAAGCGCAATTCCAAGGTCTGTGTAACCACGTCGGTGTATTTGAGCTGCTGTAATAGAACTACCAGCCATAACATTGGTTAGTCGCGTCTGAGACAAACGTGTCCCAGTGACCGTTATTTGTTCCACGTTATTTTTAATTGAAGTCTTCTCAACTTCTTTCGTCTTTAATCCTTTTTTATGAGAATTTTTCGTTTTCTTATTATTCCCATCTTCTTTTTTCACTGATGATTTTAAGTTCGCAGCATACGCGCTTTCATTAGCAGTGAGGCATGATAGGAAGCCACCAAAAGAAACGACCAAAAATAAACGATAAACATTATGATTTATTCTTTTTTTTATAAAACATAATCAGCTTCCTAGCTTCATTCCTCTATCGAAATTTATATTGTTTTACATTCGACACAAAAGCAATGTTTCTTATGCTGATTTTCCCAGCTTTTATTTATCACCTCTTTGATAATCTCTTTATCAACTCTTCATATTGCCGTGATATCATCCTATGTTTAGATTACATATCAATTTTTATGGCTAATACTCATAAAGCTATAAACGATAACGAGGACTAAATGGACAAAAGCAAAGCACTTGAAGGCGCTCTCAGCCAAATCGAGCGTGCCTTTGGTAAAGGGTCAATTATGCGCATGGGCCAACGCCCAAATGTGCAGGTTGATGTTATCTCAACAGGCGGTTTAAGCCTTGATATTGCCCTTGGAATCGGTGGTTTGCCGCGTGGTCGTATTGTTGAGATTTATGGCCCTGAAAGTTCTGGCAAAACCACACTAGCCTTGCATGTGCTAGCAGAAGCCCAAAAAAAGGGTGGCACAGTTGCATTTATTGATGCTGAACACGCTCTTGATCCTGGCTATGCACGCAAACTGGGCGTGAATGTTGATGATCTTTTGCTGAGTCAGCCGGATGCTGGTGAGCAAGCACTCGAGATTGCTGATACACTTGTCCGCTCGGGTGCTGTTGATGTCCTCGTTGTTGACTCTGTGGCAGCCCTTGTCCCTCGTGCAGAACTCGAAGGGGATATGGGAGATAGTCACGTCGGCTTACATGCACGCTTAATGAGCCAAGCGTTAAGAAAATTAACTGGCACCGTCTCTCGTTCCAATACACTCGTTATTTTCTTAAACCAAATCCGTATGAAAATTGGGGTTATGTTTGGCAACCCTGAGACAACAACGGGTGGTAATGCGCTCAAATTCTATTCTTCTATCCGTTTAGATATTCGTCGTATTGGATCTGTCAAAGACAAAGACGAAGTTGTCGGTAATCAGACACGTGTTAAAGTCGTTAAAAACAAAATGGCTCCCCCTTTCCGTCAAGTAGAGTTTGACATCATGTACGGTGAAGGCATTAGCAAAGTTGGAGAATTACTGGACTTAGGGGTTAAAGCCAATATCGTCGAAAAATCCGGGGCTTGGTTTTCCTATGATAGCCAAAGAATTGGACAAGGACGAGAAAACGCTAAGCAATTTCTCCGCGATCACCCCGATATGGCCAATGAAATTGAACGTCGCATCCGAGCGGAAGCTGGAGTTGTTGCTGAAGGTATGACCACAACACCACAAGCAGACGACGACGAAAACTAATCTCTTGTGACAATCGTTTGTAGAGGCTTCTCTACAAACGATTGTCACACTTAACTACGCAGCAGAATGTGTTTTCTTACTACGTAATTTATCCCAAATTTTAGAGCCTTTAATGATGGCACGGGCAATCATTGGGGCCATTTGTGGACGTAGTAAACGTGGGTCATATCCCGAAAAGCGACGGTCATTTTCATCAAGACATAACTGCATTAACTCAGGGATCTTGATATCAACATTCGTCATATCTTTCGCACCGGTAACCGCAAAATTATTATCCTGCGTATGCTCCTTGCCATGGTCATCTATGGTTCTTACTAGTCCCATACGTTCATAAGCCAAGAAGAACCAAACACCGATTACACGCAGCTCAAACCATGGGCGTTTCCAAAAAGGCATTGTCGCACGGTGCCAAGCAAGCCAGTTTGCAAAGAGCAGAATATGACGACACTCTTCCTGCATAACAGGCTCAAATGTCTCGATCAATTCCATAGGGAACAAGCCAGCACGCTCAGCTAATGCAAACAGCCCAAAGGCAAAAAAGCTATCCACACACTCCGAAAAGCCTGTAACCATATAAGCCCATTCAGTGTCTTTTGGCTCTATATAAGGCTCTTCCGGTGCGAGAGGTATGTTATAGGCTGCAACGAGCTTACTCAGCACTTCTTTATGACGATTTTCTTCCCATGCATTCCGAGACAACGCATCTTTCATATCCGGATCGTCAATCATCGCAGCATAAGCGGCCATCCGAAGACGGGCCTTGCCCTCCGTCTGAACAGCAATATCCCAAATCGGAAGTGACGTAATACGTTTTAGTGTCTCTGGCTCAAGTTCTGGCCACGGAATTACAGAGGGTTTATAAGGGTTGAAGGTATCACGAAACATCTGAGCAACGGCTCGTTTGTGCTCAACTGTTCCCGGTTTCAACGGCCCTCTGATGGGGCTACTCCAATGACGTGCTTCATAGTCAACACGTTCAAGTGTCTTCTCTGATGGCGCATCAGGAAGATGAGAGTAAATATCAGCTAGGCTTTTCATACTATCTCTTCAGCGTATCTTAAAGATACGCTGCACCCCTTGTTTAACTTCGTTTTACTTCAAATCAGCCGCAGAGTGAATGACACGGTTCACAAGGCCATATTCAATCGCTTCTTGTGCTGACATCCAGTAGTTACGGTCTGTGTCTTTGGCGACTTTTTCGTAAGTCTGCCCGGTTTCTTTCGCAAAGATACGATTTAAGCGCTCACGCATTTTAATAATTTCACGCGCTTCGATATCAATATCCGTTGCAGGGCCGCGTACACCACCCATTGGTTGATGCAAAAGGAAGCGCGTATTAGGCAAACACACACGGCGTTCAGGGCGCCCGGCGGCGTAAATTAAAGCCCCAGCAGATGCAACCCAGCCTGTTCCAATCATATTAATCGGCGCGACCGAATCTACGAAACGGATCATGTCATGAATGGTGTCCCCACTCTCAACATGCCCTCCTGGAGAGTTCACATACACATCGATTGGTTTATCTGATGCGCCCGCCAGCGCTAACAAACGTGCCGTAATTTCACGAGCGAGTTTATCATCCACACCGCCAAAAATGAGGACTTTTCGCTGTTCAAACAGCCGATTTTCCAACTCTGGGGCTGGCTTTGTCTCTGGCTTCTTATCCTCATCATTCTCTTTTGGTTCTTCATCCAAACGAGAAAAAGCTAATTGATTTATCTTCATACTTTTTTGAGACCCAACAGACTTTATCATCACCTTATCCTGCGCTTCGTTTGCCTTTATGCCAAGTGGAAGGTTCTAAAACATGTCATATAATTTTGTTTTCCAGACCTAAAATACAATTACGGCTTAAACGTCTTTTTTGAAAAAGCTTTGATCCAAAACAAAGATCAGAACGCATATCTCTCGCCATTTCTGTTATAAACAGCTAGACTTAAACTCAATTATACGTATTTGGTTAGAGCAGGAAGAATAACAGTGGGTTCAGGGAAAACAATGCATCCCGACAAGACGGTAAAATTCAGAGTTAGTACACTCCCAACCATTTTGTTGTTGGCGATTACTCCTCTTTTTTCTGCATGTCATAATCAAGATGGCGTCGATACTACAGCCAAATGGTGGCACGATATGCAAGGTGGAGAAATCGACAAATTGCGCCCACCACCACCGGGTGCAGACGCTCCTTATCCTCACATCGGGCGTACACCGACATCCTCACCTGAATTTCCTTCCCGTGAAGCACGGGCTGATTTAACGCTTCAACTTGAAGCCCAGCGTAATGTTGCACAGCGTGAAAGCGCTGCGAACGGAACATTAGCCTTCACACCTAAACCGATACCCGCTCCACCAAAAGCAACCCCAGCTTCTGATAATCAAAACAGCTTAACAATGACAACGGTTGGGCAACCCAACCCACCGCCAACACCAGCCTCATCCACGGCTTCCACTCTCACTCCGGCAGCACCGCCACCTCCTCCTAAGGTGGTGAAAAAAGACATTCAGCCAGCACCAGAAGCTGAATTACCAAAAGTTGTACAAACTTCTATTCCGCCAACACCTCCGGGAGAATTCCCAAAAATTGGCGCAGCTCCCCCACCAGCACCTCGCTTTGCAGGGTTTAATATTCCCCGTGATGCCATTGTTCGTGAATCCATTCATCCAGACTTTGACACCTCAACACCAGACGGTGTTCTGATTCGTTTTCAACCAACAACGGACCACCTTGTTGGAAATGAAGATAAAGAATTCCAACGCATCATTTCCCAACGCGGCAATCAACAGATCACAATTGTGGGATTTGGAGCCACTATGTCCGCCGATGCGGGCCTCTCCATTGCCGATCAAACACGGGAAATAACGCTAGGTCTTTTACGTGCAAAAACTGTAGCCGCAGCCCTTATGCAACGCGGTGTTCCTGCCTCAGCAATCCTCCTCAGAGCAGAAGCAATCGGGGATGGAGTTCGCGTTCAAAACGGCGGATAAATCTTAATTTAAACGGTTCCTATCGGGAGGAAACACAGCTATCGTGTTTTCCTCCTTTCATTTTTTAGCTCTGAGTTAACCATGACCGAAGAGTTCCACCGTATTCGTCGCTTACCGCCCTATGTTTTTGCTGAAGTCAACAAGGCCAAAGCAGCGGCACGTACAGCCGGTGAAGATATTATCGATCTTGGCATGGGAAACCCTGATAGTGCTCCTCCCGAGCATGTCATTAAGAAACTCACAGAAACACTCACGAACCCTCGCGTTCATGGATATTCTGTAAGCCGCGGCATTCCAGGCCTTCGTCGCGCTATGGCGGATTATTACGAACGCCGTTTCAACGTCTCTCTCAATCCAGAAACAGAAGTAATAGCCACTCTTGGTTCAAAAGAAGGCTTAGCCAACCTTGCTGCGGCCATTACGAGCCCCGGCGATACCATTTTGGTTCCAAATCCTTCTTATCCTATCCATCAGTTTGGCTTCATCATTGCAGGCGCTTCTGTTCGCTCCATTCCTGCAACACCTGACGAAAACATGCTTCGCGCTTTGGAAAGAGCCGTCCGCCACTCAGTTCCCAAACCAACCGCTTTGATTGTGAATTTTCCGTCCAATCCAACAGCCTATGTCGCTAACCTGGATTTTTATAAGGAACTTGTCGCCTTTGCCCGTCGGGAAGAAATCTGGATTTTATCTGATCTGGCTTACAGCGAAATTTACTTCAATGAAAACGAGCCTCCCCCATCACTACTTGCTGTTCCGGGCGCAAAAGACATCGCTGTGGAATTCACATCCATGTCTAAAACATATTCTATGGCAGGGTGGCGCATGGGATTCGCCGTTGGTAATCCAAAGCTTATTCAGGCTTTAACGCGTATTAAATCCTATCTGGATTATGGCGCCTTTACCCCTATCCAAGTAGCATCCGTCGCTGCTTTGAATGGTCCACAAGATTACGTTACAGATATTCGGGCCATGTATAAAGAAAGACGGGATGTCCTTCTGCGTGGGCTAAATGCTGCCGGATGGCACGTTCCTTCTCCCGCAGGCTCTATGTTTGCATGGGGCGCTATTCCAGAACAGTTTGCTGAGATGGGAAGTGTGGCTTTCTCCAAGCTCTTGTTAAAAGAAGCAGGAGTTGCTGTTGCACCCGGCCTTGGTTTTGGTGAACATGGGGAAGGCTTTGTTCGGATTGGCCTTGTGGAAAATACACAACGCCTCCGCCAAGCCACACGTGCTATTAAATCATTCATGAACCGGCATGGGGCCGGTGCATCTAAATCTGAACTTCTAGGAGCTGCATCATCGTGAAACCACTACGGATCGGATTAGCTGGGCTTGGAACTGTCGGTATTGGCGTTATTCGTCTCCTACGCGAAAATGCTGAATCGATTACCGCTCGTGCTGGCCGACCCATTGAGGTTGTGGCTGTCACGGCTCGTGATCCTAAAAAAGACCGTGGGGAGGATCTCTCTTCCCTACGGTGGTATTCTAATGCAGCAGAAGTCGCTCGTGACCCTAATATTGATGTTGTTGTAGAACTAATCGGCGGCTCAGAAGGAGCTGCGCGTGAGATGGTCGAAATCGGCCTTTCACGTGGCCTTCCTGTGGTAACAGCCAATAAAGCGCTTGTTGCCCTTCATAGTGAAACGCTCACAAAGCTCTCCTCTGAGCATAATGCCCCTCTCCTTTATGAAGCAGCTGTTGCAGGTGGTATCCCTGCCGTTAAGCTCACACGTGAAGGGCTTGCTCCCGATCGTCTCATTAGCGTCGGCGGGATCCTCAATGGAACTTGTAATTATATTCTGACCGCCATGCGTGAATCAGGGCGGGATTTCTCTGACATCCTCTCCGAAGCACAAGAAAAAGGCTATGCAGAAGCAGATCCTTCCACCGATATTGATGGTTGGGATACCGCTCATAAACTTGCCATTCTTGCTGGAATTGCCTTTAGCCCTATCGTTTTTGATAGCCTCCCCGTTCTAGGTATTCGTGATGTGCAAGGGATTGATCTGCAATTTGCAGATGAACTTGGCTATCGCATTAAACTCTTGGGAATGGCACGCTCAAAAGAAACTGGAAAGATTGAAGCTTGGGTTCGGCCGTGCCTTGTTCCAGAAAAAGCTCCTATCGCCTCTGTTGATGATGTTTTTAATGCCGTCACCACACTTGGAACCTTTAGCGGTCCTATGACAATTTCTGGCCGCGGGGCTGGAGAAGGCCCTACAGCAAACGCTGTTGTGGCAGACCTCATCGATATCGCCCGCGGAAATGAACTTCCCATTTGGGGCAAAAAACATTCTGGGCCAGCTATACGCTGTCTCCCCCTCACAGAAGTAGAAAGTGCTTTCTATATTCGGCTAGTTGTGCGTGATGAATCAGGGGTCATGGCAGCGATAACTTCTGTTCTACGTGATCATAAAGTCTCCGTACACCATGTTTCCCAACAGGATGCGCAGAGCGGACAAGCTTATGTCGCAATTGTCACGCACCCTATGTCAGAACAGTCCATTTCAGCTGCAACCAAAGCACTTGCTGATCTTGATGTTGTTCACAATGAACCTCTGACACTCAAGATTGAGGACTCTCTTCAATGACCGATCCTAGCCATTCTCTTCCTTACCGTCTTACGGACCGCAATCTTGCTCTTGAACTTGCACGCGTCACTGAAGCAGCGGCGATTGCATCTTCTCAATGGAGCGGGCGTGGCCTCAAAAACGAAGCTGATGATGCCGCTGTGCAAGCCATGCGCGCGGCCTTTGATACTGTTGCCATTGATGGCCGTGTGAGCATTGGTGAAGGGGAAATGGACGAAGCCCCCATGCTCTATATTAACGAGAAGGTGGGAGCTGGTGGCCCAGCAATGGATATCGCGGTTGACCCTCTTGAAGGAACCAACCTATGTGCAAAGAACCTTCCCAATGCCATTACAGTTGTCGCTTTGGCTGAACGTGGGAAGTTCCTGCATGCTCCTGATATCTACATGCAAAAAATTGTTGTGGGACCGGATCTTCCCAAGGACGTTGTTGATCTTGATTCACCGATCAAGAACAATCTTCGCTCTCTTGCCAAAGCCAAGAAACGAGACATTTCAGACCTCGTTGTGTGCATGCTCGACCGTGAACGTCATAAAGAGCTTATCGCCCATACATTAGAAGCAGGCGCACGTGTTCAGCTTTTAAGCGATGGGGATGTCACTGCGGCTATTGCTGCCTGCCTTGATGACAGTGGCGTTGATCTTTATGCAGGCTCTGGAGGCGCACCTGAAGGAGTTCTCGCAGCAGCAGCCATTCGCTGCATGAACGGCCAAATGCAAGGACGCCTTCTTTTTGAAGATGATGCCCAACGCCAGCGCGCTCTTGAAATGGCCGATGGGAAAGACCCCACTCGCCGCTTAGATCTGCATGATATGGCTTCGGGTCATGTTCTCTTTAGTGCTACGGGTGTGACCTCAGGCTGGCTTCTTAGAGGAGTTCAACGGGTTGGCGAAAGAAAGGCACGCACGCACTCTATTGTCATGCGTTCAAAATCAGGAACGATACGCTATCTCGACAGCTATCACGATTTTAGCTTGAAAACAGACAAGCACCATCCTGATATGGAGTAATATGACACAAGAGAATACGAGCTTCGTTCTAAATGTCTCGCACAGCGCTGGTAAACGGCAATGGGTCTGGAGGAATCCTCTCCTCGCAGAGGCAGATAATCGACTAGCCTTAGGGCTTGCACAAAAAGCAAACCTTCCTGAACTCCTCGCTCGTATTCTCACTGCTCGTGGTGTTACGGCTGCAGACGCAGAAAGCTTTCTTAATCCACGTTTACGCGACTTAATGCCTAATCCGTCCCTTTTAAAAGGAATGGATGAGGCTGCGGCTCGTTTATCTCAAGCCATTCAAAATAAAGAACATATTGGCCTTTTTGGCGATTATGACGTTGATGGTGCTTGCGGCACTGCTCTTGTTGCTGGCTTCCTTCAAGAACTTGGGTGTCCCATTACAACTCATATTCCCGACCGTATTACGGAAGGGTATGGCCCTAACACACCAGCGCTAAAGAAGATGGTTGAGGCTGGGGCATCTCTCATTGTCTGTATTGACTGCGGAACAGCAGCCATCGACATTCTTAATGACATTGCTCACAAGGCAAATGTTATTGTACTTGACCATCACAAACCCGATGGGGCCATTCTACCCAACGCTATTGTTGTTAATCCGAACCGTATCGATTGTAACACGGGCCTAGGGAATATTTGCGCTACAGCCGTTGCTTTTTTAACTATGGTTGCGACTGTACGTGCTCTTCGTACGAAAGGCTGGTTTACAGACACCCTGCCTGCTCCCGATCTTCTCAAGAGCCTAGATCTTACTGCACTGGCCACCATTTGCGATGTTATGCCATTAACAGGGCTTAACCGTGCTTTTGTCATGCAAGGCTTACGCGTTATGGCACGTGGAGAGAGGCTTGGTTTAGCCACTTTAGCCTCTGTGGCTGGTGTCAAAAATGATGCTAGCGCCATGGCATGTGGCTTTGCACTTGGTCCACGTATTAATGCAGGTGGCCGTATTGCCAAATCAAGCTTAGGCCTTCAGCTTTTACTCTCTCACGATAGTATCGAAGCACGCACCCTCGCAGATGAGCTTGATCGTGTTAACCGACAACGCCAAACCGTTGAAACCTCTATTTTAGCACTTGCCATTGAACAAGCAGAAAAGCAGATACAAGAAGGCCATGCTGTTATTTTCCTGTACGGTGAAACGTGGCATCCTGGCGTCGTTGGAATTGTCGCTGGACGTTTAAAGGAACGCTTCAACCGCCCTGTTCTGGTTGGTGCTTTTGAAAATAATATCATTAAAGGATCAGCCCGCTCTGTTCCTGGCCTTGATATTGGAACAGCGATTATTTCTGCCAGACAAGCCAATACTCTCCTTACAGGCGGGGGGCATGCTATGGCCGCAGGCTTTTCATTAGATGTAGAGAAAGCACAGCAATTCCATACTCTGCTTGATAATATTTTTGATGCGGCACGCACACTTCCACCACAGGAAGCACTGAAGGTCGACGGGATTTTAACCATCCAAGGCGCTACCCTTGAAATTGCGAACCAACTAGGCCGCCTTGCACCTTTTGGCCCTGAGAATGAAGAGCCAACTCTCGCTATCAGTAATGTCCGCTGTAAGTATAGTGACCGTATCGGAAAAGATGGAAACACTTTGCGTGTCACGCTCCAGAGCGAAGATGGTCGTGCGTCCTTGCGTGGGCTTGTTTTCCGTGCGGCAGATAAACCTTTTGCAGAGCTCTTAGAAGATCAGACGAAGCCTTTGCTCCATATCGTTGGGAATTTACGAGTTGAAACGTGGCAAGAACGAAAAAATTTAACTTTTTTCATTTCTGACGCATCTAACGCTTGACGACCCTGCTTTGCCCTTATATACACCCACTCACGCCTCCAGTCCCGTTCGTCTAGAGGCCTAGGACATCGCCCTTTCACGGCGGCAACACGGGTTCGAATCCCGTACGGGACGCCAATTTTGGCAATAAGCTGTAATTCCTCTTACCAAAAATTAAGTGGTTTTTCTGCTCCAATGACTATTCTGTCTCATTATGGAGTTTATCTCACGGCTTGTATAAAGTCCGGCTGCTAGCACCAATGCTCTCACACCATGAAATTAATCAAAATCAGACGCCTTCACGATCAAAAAAGCTCACGTGACGTCACCACTGGGGTTAATGGAAAATGTCCTTCCGTGACAAAGAGTTTTGATTCTCTTGCTATAATATTGCTTGTTATTCCACTTTTTTTTAAAAACCTTCCTTTTCGGCCTTTTGGATTTTTATTTCCTTTAGTCTCTATTGTATTATTAATAATTTCTTTAAAAACGGATCAAATATCTAATAAACCAATTAGATATTTGATCCTAATTATTTCATTTTGTATATGTTTATTTTCTCTATACGTTCATTATCAAAAGTAAAAGAACGATAATTAGAGTTATCATGCTAATTTTGTTTGAGTATGGTTATATTTAAATGATTTCAGACTGCAAGAAAGGTCGCAACCTTCCACTATACAAAAGCTTGGATATGATGAATGTCTCGTGTGAGAACGTTATATTAGCAACGGGCATAAGCCGCACCAAACCTCAGGCCCTAGCATGGGGAGTTAATTAGATGAGCAGATTGTTTTTGTAAGTGAATAACTTGCAAAAGAATATAATTTCCCTTTTTTATCTTTCGACGTAATATTCCAATTTAATTTTTCTCCTGATTTTTTCCATTTATTTATAAAAGAGCCATATGTTATTTCAAATCCGTTAAAATTACTTATTCCTTTACCTAAAGATGAGAACGATCCACCAAAACTATCAGACCAAAAGCCAATTATAGGCTTATCAGATTTTTCTGATAAAGGTTTATCTCCACCGAAAATAAGATGTGCAGAATAGCGATCACTAGGATCTTCTTTGGCAACGCTATCAACATCGATTGAAAACATTGCGTTTTGAACAATTGATTTTGCAACAATGGTAATTGTAACAGGTTTCCCCATCACTTCGCCTTCACCATGCCAACAGCCAGTTAGGGATGTGATCGATGCTGGAACAGGAATTGATCCCGGCTCAGCCGCTTCAGAAACAGAATTATTAATCATTGATGACATAATAAAACATCCCAATATTTTCAGAAACAAATTCATTTTTTATCGACCTTGCACCAGTGTTGTTACGAGTGTTGAAGTTCAAAGAGACGATCTGCACGGCTTTCAATCTCTTCAGACCAAGCAAGCTTTTTAATTCACCCTTTCTCAGCGGCAACACGGGGTCAAATCCCGTACGGGATGCCAAAGCTTTCCTTAGATACTAGGTTGTAAATAAATCTCCAAAACAAAACTTGTATCTTTGTGGTTGGCTATATCGACACTGTCTCGTTAATTTTTCCATTTAAGTAATTTCAAGACAATAAATCTGACATTATTATAAAATATAATGAAAACATTTCCAATATAAATAATTTATACCTCTAAATAAAAAAAATATTCACAGTAATATATTTTTGATTACATATGTAACACAATAGCATATTTTACAATGGAGTTAAAATATATTTATTGACATCATAGTCACGAAATGTAGATTTCTTATATGAAGAAGAAAAAAATATCATATTCATTAATATGTGCTCTATTAGCATTAGCATCGGCACCACATTGTGCTTTTGCGCAGAAACAAACAGCGCCCGCAGAGGCCTCCTCATCAGTAACATATTTCTTATCTGATCCAGATAATGAAACTCCTCATAAAATGACAATTTCCATTCCTAAATCTTACTTTATGGATGGAATAATCCCTGATCCCAATAGTACAGCGCCTGAATTTCTCATCAGCGTTTTATGGCCGTCATGGACAGGTGACCCTGCTAATGCAGATGAAACTTCCTTACGTATTCTAGGACGGATAGGCAATTCTGGTGCAAGCGATGTCGAACTTGCCAGATCTCTATTGGTCGGAGTAGCGGCAGAACGCCCTTGGAAGGAATCTCTTGACCGTCCGTTCCCGGTAGATCTTGTATCGCCTGAAAAAAGCACAGCTCCTATACCCTTCGGGCACGGTATAAAACAACTCATCCATAATAAAGCCGGAAAACGTTATGACGACAGCGATATTTATGTGCTCATGATATCAAATTTACCCAAAGTCATAATCGTTTGTGATAAACCTCGTCCAGAAGACCATCTTTATTCACCTCAGTGTCAAGAAAGCTTTATTTTTGATCATCTTTACCTGCGCCTAGGTTACTCAAGAACACAAATCAATCATTGGTTTGACTTCATGACAGATGTTCAAAGCAAATTTTCTAATTTTGTTGTCAAAAAATAAGGCCCTACACAATGGAACTGCTGGATGCCCTTAAAATACCATATGATCGCGGAGACCGTAGCTGGTATTATCGCACCTTAATCAATTATGGTGATCCATATGGCAAGTTAGCACTCGGGGTGGTAGAGCAATCTTTATTTTCTGGGCGAGTAGCACGCCATTTTGCAGAATTTATAACGTCTGAGTGGTGGTTTGGACAAGAACTAGATAATAATAAATGGCTAGGTATTAGTTACGCCTTAATGACCGCCGATTATAACGCACGTCTTAACCCAACCGCTAAAGATCAAACTAATAATTTATATTGGACAACCATCCGCGACTATCATGCTAAGGTCTTTAGAGACCACCATATTACAGAACTTGCATGGACTGCTTTTATTCCTCTCGAACTCGCAGGAGCGTCCAAAGGAGCTCAGCTATGGTCTGATATGCTGCGGTCTGGCATAATCCCGTCCTCCTATGAGACGGTTATGTCGCTTATTCCAGCCTTTGCACAAAGAGCTCGGATGCCTTTACTCCCTCCTGCAGAAGATCAAACAGGCATTATTAACTTTGCTAATTCAATGAACCTTCTGATAGCAGGAGTGACGCTTGATACAATTCGTTCGGGAGGCCATCTTGTTTCTTCCAAAATCAATGCAAATCTTTTGGAAAAATGCCGGTCACCTGTCCAAGAAGCAAAAAAACAACTTGAGGCCATGCGGTGCGCAACAACTTCCCCTCAAGTAGAAAAAGCTCTTCTTTGGCTTGAAGCTATTGCTTTCCACACAGGCCCAGAAGCCGCAGTTGATGAAACCTTTGGTTCTGTTGGCAGCACACTTTTTCCACCAGCGTATTGAAAAGCCACCTCCACGCACAGCCCAACTTAAACGGCAGTTGCTGGAGGCATTTTTACGAAGTTTAAAGGAGTATCCTAATATACTATTGTATTTTATAATTCGGATCTAATAGCATACAATGGTAATATAATATTTTCTATATTCTTCTATAATATTTCGACATACTTACTTTACAAGAATAAGTGATATATAAGAAAATGCATATAATCTTCAAACCTGCTCTGTTTAGGTTCCTTATGAAATTTTTAAAAAATTATTATTTTATCATTATAATTCTTCCAATCGTTATTTATTTCCCAGAACTGATTGGCTTAACTTCCAGCGACCCCATGATGACCTCTTCAACGGTTATCGTAAACCCTCCCCCTTTTACACATGGTGGCCTCCTTCCTGGTAATCCTGGATGGATTGATGGTTGTGCAGGTGTATTCGTTGAAGCATTGGGGCGTTTAGTTACACTCGACTGGTTGCACGGCATCATCCCATGGTGGAATCCTTACAGTGGAGTAGGAATGCCCTTTGCTGGAGAATATCAACCAGCAGCTTTTTTCTTACCTTTTGTCTTATTTCTCGCCTTACCAAATGGGCTTTTAATGATGAAATGTACTCTGCAAATTATCGCAGGGTTATCAACATACGCATTCTTAAAGAAGATACCTCTTGCCCCTAAAGCAGCTTTCATTGGCGCTTTACTCTATATGTTCAATGGAACATACGCATGGGCATCTGATGGACCATCTGAACCTTTAGCGTTTCTTCCCCTTGCTTTGTATGGCGTCGAATGTGCACGAGAAGGGCGATGGGGGTGGCTTACCATAGGGTTAAGCTATCTCATGCTCTCTGGCTTCCCAGAAACAGCGTATTTATTAGGTCTTTTAGTGCTTGGGTGGGCAGTCGTCAGATTTTTTCAATCTGGCAAAGATAGACTAAAATATACCACAAATATTATTTTGGCAGGTCTTGTTGCAGCCTTAATTGCAGCGCCTCAACTCTTAGCCTTTATGTCTTACCTCCCCTATGCTGATGTTGGTTCTCACGCCTCTGTTAATGATACACCGTTGCCAACTGAAGCGTGGTCAATGTTGTTTTTCCCTTACATTAACGGACCTTTCTTTTACGGAAACCAATTTAATTCATGGTATGCTTTAGGCGGCTATTTAGGTGTTATAAATCCACTTATTGCTTTAATTAGCTTGAGTATCAGAAAATATACTTCCTTACGGTGGTTTTTATTTTTGTTTGCAATTTCCATTATTGGGAAACAAGCTAATTTACCAATCATAACATGGGTTATCGATCATATCCCTGAGGCAGCTCATACAGTATTTTACCGCTTATCCGAGCCTGTTGTCGAAGCTTGTTTTATCTTTTTAGTAAGCTTCGCAATTGATGACCTTATTCAAAAAAGATTAAGCCCACGTAAGTATATTTACCTCTGCTTCAGTCTCGTATCTGTCATTTTGGGATGGGTTATCTTTTTAGATTTACCCATGATCAAGAAATTACATTCTTTTTCATATGGCCCCATCACATCGCATCAATATTTTATAGCTTCCGTCATCATGACAAGCTTTGAAATGCTCTTATTACTTTTTTTATATCTAAAGAAATCCTCCCCTCAGAAAATCGGGATCTTTGCTTTCCTGTGTAATCTTATATTTTTCGCCTTTCCACTCCTGAGTGCTCGTCCGGAGCATCCTCTAGATCAACCTTTTTTGGACTCTTTACGCACCGAAACCAAAAATTTCCAGCGCTTCGTAACACTTGGTCCTATAGAGCCCAATTATGGTGTCTATTTAGGAATCCCCTCGATTAATTTTAATGCCATCCCTACCCCCCGCAACTGGATTGCCAGAATTAAAAAAGACTTTGGCAATCGATTGGACCCAGTCACGTTTGATGGTGATTTCCCGCGAGATGAAAATGGTAGCCCTTTTTTACAAAAGGCCGTTTTATTTCAACCGCATTTATTTGAAGATCTAGCTGTCTCAGCTCTTGTTACAGCACATAACTCTTTAGGTTTATCACCCTACCCTCTCAAAGGAAGAGAACTGAAAGGATATGCATTAACTCCTGATAAACCAACATTAAGAGTAAATATCAAAACATGGAATAATTTTTCAGCTCAAAAAATTATGCTGAAATTAGGGACGTATTTCCATCAATCTGACGGAACACTTACCCTCGCTTTCTGCTCTCATGAACAATGTGCAAGTGGTAAGATTGATTTAAAACTCGCTACTGATAATGAATTTACTCCCGTTGTTTTAGACCGCTCGATCCCCGATGCAGCAACATCTCTCACATTCTCTCTTATACATGCGCACTCTCCTGTTATGATCTGGGGCTCCAGCCAAGGAGACGAAATTTGGCCAATTCTTCATGTCGAACCGCTTGAGGTAAGCAAAGAATTGATCTTCGTAAAAAGTGGTGCGATTGGTGACTTATATCGCTTTCGACACCCTGCCCCTTATTTTGAAGCAGATCCGTCTTGTTTGCTTACCCCCATTTCCCGTGAGGAAATTACAACATCCTGCACTCAACCCTCTCACCTCATTCGCCGCGAATTGATGATGCCGGGATGGTCAGCTACGATCAATAATCGTAACGTTTCTATTAATTCAAAAGATGACCTCTTTGAAGAAATCAATATTCCACAAGGAAAAAGCCATATTAAATTTTACTTTAAACCCAAATACGCCAACTGGTCTTTTATCTCATTTTTCTTGGGGCTTTTGGTCTTATTCTTTCACTTCGCACGAAATTATTTAAGAAAAAAGCGTTCCATCCTTTGAAAAGATGGAACGCAAGACTTTTATCTATTCACGAATAAAATCAAGAATATCTTTATTAATAACACCTGCATTCACAGTATGCATTCCATGAGAGTAACCAGGGTAGATTTTTAATTTACTGTTTTTAATCAACTCGGCTTGCTTAAGAGCTGCATTTTTATATGGAACAACCTGATCATCATCTCCCTGCAAGATAAGCGTTGGGACTGTAATCGCTTTTAAATCCTCTGTTTGATCCGTTTCAGAAAACGCTGCAATGCCTTTATAATGAGCATTTGCTCCGCCCATCATTCCTTGCCGCCACCAATTATTAATCGTCCCTTCTGATGGAGAAGCATTATCGCGGTTAAAGCCGTAAAAAGGGCCACTTGGAACGTCTAAAAAGAATTGTGCACGATTATCAGCTAAAGCAGCACGAAAACCATCAAACACATCCAATGGAACACCATCAGGGTTGGCGTCCGTCTTCACCATGAGCGGAGGAACGGCACTCAGCAAGACAGCTTTTGCGACGCGACTTTGGGACTGCCCGTATTGAGCAACATAACGTGCGACCTGGCCGCCGCCAGTGGAATGTCCAATATGAACCGCATTCTTCAAATCAAGATGCCTTACAACAGCATCTGCATCCGCAGCATAATGGTCCATGTCATGGCCTTCACTGACTTGAGCAGAACGTCCATGCCCACGTCGATCGTGCGCAATCACACGATACCCTTCCTCCAAGAAGAAAAGCATCTGTGCATCCCAATCATCTGCACTTAACGGCCAACCATGATGAAAAACAAGCGGTTGAGCTTCTTTCGGTCCCCAGTCTTTATAAAAAATATTCACACCATCTTGTGTTTTAACAAAACTCATAAATATTCCTTTTCTCAACTGAACTTAATACTCCCTTAAAAACGTAAGCATATTGGTCTAGTTTTTAAGGGAATTCCGAAAGTCATACATAAGCTTATAAAGGAATCGTCAAACTACCCAATTTTTCAATCAGTTTCATATTTTCACTATAATCAACAGGACACGCGATAATAGAGACACCTTCCTCGCTTAACGCTTGTTTTAAAATAGGGAGAAGCGCTTCAGCGCGATCAACATAATAACCTGACGCTCCGAAACTCTCTGCGTATTTAACAAAATCAGGATTGCCAAAATCAACGCTACTATGCGCTCCTTCTTCCATGTCCATTTTCCATTTAATTAACCCATAACTATCATCCACCCAGATCAAAACTTTCAGTGGTATATTTTCACGAATTGCCGTTTCAATCTCTTGGGAGTTCATCATAAAGCTTCCATCGCCCATCACGGCCAAAACATTCCGCTGTGGGTATGCAAGCTTTGCCCCCAGTGCACCCGGCAATGAAAAAGCCATCGTGGATAAACCATTCGAAATCAAACATGTGAGTGGAGCATATGTAGGGTATAAACGCGCCATCCACATCTTAATAGCTCCGGTATCGGCCAGAACAATATCATCATCATTCAGTGCCGCCCGAATATCAGCAACAATGCGTTGTGGTTTTAGAGGAAAACGAGCATCATTTTGGCCACTTTCCAGCTCCTCTTGGAGTAACGAACGAATCTTATTACTTCCTGAGAATGAAGCTAACGGCTCACCACCTAATGCTTTGCCTAACGCTGCAAGAGATAACCCTATATCTCCTTCCAACACGACATCAGCATTATAGTGTTTATCAGTATCTGGGGAGAAAGTATTAATATGAATGATCTTTTTATCTGCATTGGGGTTAATGCGTGCAGGGTCAAATTCTTGTAATTCATACCCTACCGATAAAATGACATCAGCCTCATCAAAAGCGAAATTTTCATAGTCATGGCGCATAAAACCAATAACACCCATCGCTAAAGGGTGCCGATCACTTAGAACGCCTTTGCCCATAAAAGTCGTTGCGACAGGAACCTGATATTGCTCCACAAAAGCAGATAATGCGTTTGAATTTCCTGTACGTGCGACACCATGCCCCGCCATAATTACAGGTTTTTTAGCAGCTCTTAAAAGACGAGAGGCGGCTTCAATTCCTTGAACTGTCGGCATTTTCTTATGCTGTAAACTGGCCGTTAAAGGAATCGCCCCTTCTGGCATTTCCATTGCTTCAATATCTTGCGGAATAGCCAGATACGTTGCCCCTGGACGCTCTTCTTGCGCCGCTTGAAAAGCTTTACGCACCATTTCAGGGACTGACGCAGGGGTTAAAACAACATCCGACCATTTTGTTACAGGCTTAAATAAAGACACCAAATCGACGATTTGATGAGATTCCTTATAAATCCTATTCAACCCCACTTGTGCGGTGATTGCGACTAAAGGACTTGAATCTGTTTGAGCATCTGCCACGCCCAAAATAAGATTTATCGCTCCTGGCCCTAATGTTGCGGTACAAACACCAGCACTGCCCGTTAATCGCCCATAAATATCTGCCATAAAGGCAGCAGCTTGCTCATGGCGAACCAGAATAAATCGGATCTTATCGGAACGATCAATAGCTCGAACTAACTTAATATTTTCTTCCCCGGGGATTCCGAAGACATACTTTACACCTTCTTCCTCTAAGCAAGACACGATAAATTCTGCTACATTATTTATTTGAATATTCATTTTAAACCCTCATGTCATTTAATGAAGTAAAAACAAAAAACCACCCATCGTAATGACTGACAAAATGGTACTAAAGAAAAGTATTGATGCCATCTCTTGAATCAATACTTTATATTGAACTGAAAAAATAACTCCGATAGATGCTGTCGGAATAGATAACGTAATAACTGATATATCCAATATATGACGCTCTATTCCAAATAACATTCCAGCGACGAGGATAGATAATGGAAGCAAAATATTTTTTGCGATTACTGAAATTACGATAATTCTGTTTAAAACAACACGAAATGAATATAAAATAATCCCTGATGCAAATAACGCGACCCCTCCTGTCGCTCCTCCTAATAGTTGAAATGATGATCGTATCTGCACTGGAATACGAATATTCAATATCAAAAGAAGAAATGCCAAAATTGGAACCCAAACTACGGGTTCACGCATCGTATTTTTTAGCTGATCTATAATATGTACTTTTTTCGTATCATCTGTTCCATCGCGAGATAATAGAAAAAGAGTCATCGGCACTTGAAACAAGTTCATAATCAAACTGCATAAAGCAATCGGTATAGAACTAGTTTGCCCATACAAAACACCAAGCACGGGCACTCCAACAAACGGCACAGCAGGCCCAGCAATCGCAAGTGCTAATAGGGCAGAAGCATTAAGCTTCTGCCGAAATACAAAATATGCTGTCAATAAAACAAGAAAATACCCGCCCACCATTCCTGCAATTAGAATAAGGGCCATAACACCTTGCGCGAGCAGGACAGAGCGCTCTATTCCCAACATACTGGCAAAGAGCGCTAAAGGCAGTGCGTACAGCATAACCATTCGGTTTAATATACTGCCTTGCTTCGCATCAAAATCATGATGCCACCCCGCAAAAAAACCTAAGCAAAGCGTCACAACAATTGGGAGCAAGGCAGCAATAATTGTTTCAAACACCCCTTCAATCCTTAACCGCAATCACATTAAGAATTAAAGGCGCATTAACTCATCAAAAATATAGTTACGTTTCTTTAAATAAAATCATCATTCCTTGAGTTGCCCCCCTCTGTGGACACCAAAATGAAAAGACAATCCTAATCCCAAAAGCAAAAATCCCCACCCACTTAATGGTAAATTCAAAAAGTCAGACGATGATGCAAAAGGCCACTCTTGAATAAAAACGGCTGCAAACAAGCCAATAGAAATTGCCGATCCATTTTTCCCCGGCCACAAGGCTTTTAGCCAGTATATAATCATTACAACGAATAAAAATAAACCAATTACACCGCCATTTACTAATGCCTGAAGGTAATGATTATGAGGGTGTTGGACACAAAGGGAAGACCATCCCTGAAGAGGGATTTGTGTTGAGAGGCCAGTTATCCCATGGAAGGTCGAAGGGTCTGCACAATGATGCCGGTAAGCATCATAGCCTTGTCCAAAAATAGGATGTTGCTGAGCCATCACCAGAGCATGTGTAAAAATTTCTCCGTAAGGTGAGCTTCCAAAATGGCTTAATTGATTTTTGGCTAAGATAAAAAGGTGAGAGAAGCTTTTTGGGGATATGATGCTAGTGAGTATCACCAAAGCAGGTGCAGAAGCTAATGCGATGAATGCAGCAGGCCGCAAGGGACGATAAAGCATTGCACACACCATCATGCCTAATAAGGATAAAGCAAAAGGCATTCTTTGCCCTGCAAGAACCATAATTGAGACAGCTAAAAGGGTAGCCCCTGATAAACCGATAATACGCGCAGAGACGTTTTTAGCTTTTTCGACGAACATGCATGCTACCATCAACATAGGTAGGATAAGTCTTGAAAGCGGGGCTGCTGCGCGAGGGTGAGGGTATGGTCCGGTTAAAGTACCATCCGGGAAGCGAGGGACGCCAAATAAATTTCGTCCGAAAATCGCTTGGATTAACATTTGCAAAGCGATGTACGCACCACAAGCGCACGTAACCCATAAGACACGCATACGCCATAGGCGGTCTTGCAGCACCCAAAAGCCTAAGGATGCCGCGGCCATTGGGAAACGAATGGCGGCTAAAGCTTGGCCTAAAGCGCCATGGCCTGGGGAAATGAGAGCCGTACACATGACCTGCCAAGCCCACCAGGCAAAGGTTGCTATCATCCATGGAGCACGTGCCCAATCCCATCCACCGGCTTGCACGCCTTGGCGCCAAGAATGGATAAGGAACAAGATGGCTAGAATATCGAGATCAGCTTCGGCAAGCCCACGTAAATGAGTTAAGGTGAGCGGTAAAATAACAGCACACCATTGCGCAATTCTGAGTAATGAAAATGAAAATGGCCTCATAGAATATGGGAATGGCTGGTTTCACGATTTGATGCAACCACCTCACATGCGATATACTCAAAATCTACCCGTCCTCATTTTAATGGAGACAATGATGGCTACCAATACAATTCGCATTCCTGGCATTGATACCCCTGTATCTCGTGTTGCTCTTGGAACATGGGCAATCGGCGGATGGATGTGGGGAGGACCAGATGACGAAAATGGTATCCGCACGATTCATGCTGCAATTGATGAGGGAATCAACCTGATTGATACGGCTCCTGTGTATGGTTTTGGGCATTCAGAGGAAGTGGTTGGACGTGCATTAGCTGAAAAACCACATAAGGCTTTTGTCGCTACCAAACTTGGTTTGAACTGGAAGAAAGAAGGGGATGATGAAAAAGTATTCCGGGATTCTCGTCCAACGCGTATTCGCCAAGAGGTAGAAGATTCTCTTCGTCGTTTGCGTGTGGAAACGATTGATCTTGAACAGATCCATTGGCCAGACGATAAAACTCCGATTGATGAAAGTGCACGTGAGCTTCAAAAGCTTCATCAGGAAGGAAAAATTCGCGCGCTGGGAGTGAGTAATTTCTCACCAGAGCAAATGGATATTTTCCGTGAAGTTGCGCCACTTTCCACCATTCAACCGCCGTTGAATCTGTTTGAACGCACGATTGAGAAAGATATTCTACCTTACGCGGAAAAACATAATGCTGTTATTTTAGCGTATGGTTCGCTGTGTCGTGGGCTTCTTTCTGGGAAAATGAATAAAGATACGACTTTCCCTAAAAGCGATCTTCGCTCAACAGATCCTAAATTTCAAATGCCAAAATTTGCGCAATATTTGGCAGCGGTGGATGAGTTTAAGGAGCTGGCTGCAAAGCATAACAAATCTGTTCTGGCTTTTGCTGTACGTTGGGTGTTGGATCAGGGGCCTGTTATTGCGCTATGGGGTGCCCGTAAGCCTGAACAGGTTTCAGGTGTGAATGATGTGTTTGGCTGGCAGCTTACCGAAGAGGATAAGAAGGCTGTGGACGACATTCTGGCACGTCATGTTCCAGATGCGATTGATCCAACCTTTATGGCTCCACCTAATCGCGATTAAGTTTTTCTCTTTTTTCAATCGCAGCTCGTCTCAACTCATGCAGTCGGTGGCGAGCTGCGTTGAGATTAAAGAAGTGTGCGGCGCGAAGTTGGGCGCGGTGACCAAGTTCTTTTCTCAAGGCGGGGTTGTTCATCAGGTTCTTGAGGGCATCACTGAGCGCCGTTTCATTTCCGGGTTCGACTAAAATAGCTGTATCTCCTACGACTTCAGGCAAAGCCCCGGCCGATGAAGCGATGACAGCAGCACCACATCCCATGGCTTCCAAAGCCGTCATTCCAAAAGGTTCCGGCCAGCGGCTTGGGACAACTACGATCGAAGCTTGTCGCATGGCGTTTAAGACGTCTTCATGAGATTGGTAACCCAGAAGAGTAACACCGGATTTTTGAGCCTCTTTGCGTAACGCACGTAAAAAAGGTGTTTCGGGAGAGTGAGGACCAAAACGGTCCGCCCCGATAATGACCGCTTCCCAGTCAGGAAAAAGATTTCGGCACTGCGCCCATGCTTGAACAAAGACATCCACGCCCTTATCTGCAACGACCCGTCCTGCGAATAAAACAGTGTTTACGCGAGGTTTTCCTTTTGGCAGAGCGGCCATATCCAGATAATTATGTTGGATGGCAATATCTGGTGGGAATGAAGCATCCCCATCTTTAAATCGTGAAACAACCCACTCAGAAACGCCACAGACCAGCAATTTTTGAGCAATACGCAAACGTTTTTGAGGTGTTTTGGCACCCCGCATGGTCTGTGGGTCATTATGCAGAATCAAGCGAACAGGTAATAATCGAGCAAGGGAATAAGCCAGGTCTGGTTTATTATGCACTTCGACCAAGCTTGGTTTATGAGCAAAAATGGCGTGGAGGCATGCCATTTTATATTTCAAACTTAAAGGGGCCAAATAAGGGACGTAAGGGGGATAAGAAAGGCCGACAAACTTCCCTCCCGTGAGGGCGGGAGTTTTTATCTCGTTACCAACAACAATATCGTTATCTTCTGCCAGTCGGCTGACGAGTAAGGAAATGGCACCGGCATGTCCTTCTGAATAGATTTCACGAGGGGGCAGAATTGTCATGACTTTATCAACCATCTGCATTTTTCCTCATGTCTTTCAGAGTGCCCACGAAAACGTGATCGCAAAATTCTTTTTCTTTTCATACTCCACCTTGTGTTTTTGGGCAAAGCAGTCCAAGTTAAGAAGAGACGGGTGCTTTTGAGAGACGTCAACGTGCGTTACGTTAATTTTTTCTCTTGAAAGTTATGTTTTTGTGCATGTGTTTATGCTCAACCGTCGTGTTAAAAAGGAGCCTTGTTATGAATACAGGCACCGTAAAGTGGTTCAACCCAACAAAGGGTTTTGGTTTTATTCAACCTGATAATGGCACACAAGATGTGTTCGTTCATATTTCAGCATTAGAGCGTGCAGGCATTCATTCTTTAAATGAAGGTCAACAAATCAGCTACGAATTAGAAGCTGGCCGCAATGGAAAAACATCTGCTGTAAATTTGCAAGCTGCTTAAAACGCTTTAAATTTATAAGCTGTTGCTTTGAACCGCTCTTTGGAGCGGTTTTTTTATGCTTTTTTTCTAAACTCCTATTGAGATAAAACTGAAGATACCGCACATCCTGCATATATTTAGCCTATTACCCTGGAGGATCCTCAATGAAAATTAATGGCACCCCTTATCGTAGTGTTTGGCGCCCCACAGAAGATCCTCAAAGCATCCGTATTTTTGATCAAACACGTTTTCCTTGGGAAATAGACATTCTTGAATTGCGGGACGTTCACGCTGTCATGCACGTAATCCGCAGCATGCAAGTAAGAGGCGCTCCCCTCATTGGAGCGGTAGCAGCGTATGGTCTCGTCTTTGCCCTTCAAAACGACCCATCAAATTCTGCCCTTCACAAAGCAGCAGAAGAGCTTATTTCTACACGTCCAACAGCAATAAACCTCCGCTGGGCGATCGAGCGTCTTGTGACGCATCTTCAAAATATTCCTCCCGAAGAGCGTGTTTCTGCAGGCTATCAAGAAGCAGACGCTATTTGTGATGAGGATGTCAAAGTCAACGAAGCCATTGGAGAATATGGTCTCGAACTCATAAGAGAGATCTGGGAGCGTAAAGGCAAACAGGGAAGAGTTAACCTCTTGACGCATTGCAACGCGGGCTGGATTGCTACTGTTGACTGGGGAACAGCATTAGCCCCTATCTATATGGCACACGACGCAGGGATACCAGTTCATGTTTGGGTGGACGAAACCCGCCCTCGGGATCAAGGTAGTCTTCTTACTGCGTGGGAACTAGGGAGCCATGGCGTCCCTCATACTGTCATTGTTGATAATGCTGGCGGTCATTTTATGCAGACAGGAGATGTCGATATGGTGATCGTTGGAACCGACCGCGTAACCGCTCAAGGAGATGTCGCAAATAAAATTGGTACTTATCTTAAAGCCTTAGCTGCCAAAGATAATAATATACCATTTTGGGTTGCCCTCCCCTCTTCCACCATTGATTGGCGTGTCAAAGACGGCGTGAAAGACATTCCTATTGAAGAAAGAAGTTCAAACGAAGTCCTTTTCATGCATGGGATAACGGATAGTGGAGATATTAGCCGGGTTCGCATTGCTCCCGAGCATAGCCCAGCCGCCAATCCTGCCTTTGATGTTACTCCAGCCCGTCTTGTTACTGGTCTTATAACAGAACGCGGTCGGTGCGATGCTTCTGAAGCAGGGCTCAAGTCACTTTTTCCAGAAGAATAACCTTATCGGGGTGTTGAGAGGCTTAAATTTTCTCTCAACACCAATTAAATCATTTTCCATTAAGATTTTAATAAGAAGTTTTATTCTAAAAAGATCAAACAGCAACGATTTTGCAGGGACACATAAGAAGCACCCCATGATCTATAAAACTTTCAAAATAAGTACTCTGTTTGCAGCACTCCCACTATTAGCGGGGTGTGCCAGTATCGTCAGCGGCGGTCATCAAACCATTAAAATAACGACAAACCCTCCTGGTGCCCAATGCGCTGTTTACCAAGGTGGTGTGCAAGTTGGTTATATTAAGTCCACACCAGGATCTGTCACGGTTAGTCGAAAAGACAGCGATCTAACAGTAGGTTGTATCAAACCTCACTATGATTTCTCAAACGCTCAAAATACATCTGATCTCAATGGTTGGGTTTTTGGGAATCTTGGTTTTGGCAATTTGATCGGAGTGGTTGTTGATATGGCCACTGGATCAATACATGCTTACGACCACAGCACGACTGTAAATATGGTCCCTCTTGCCAGCGATATATCAGCTCCCTCTGCTTTACCCGATCAATTTCCAGGACCAATACAACGGCTCAACTCAATTCCACCAACACAACACTAGAGTTTTTTAAATATAGAACCTTATTATTGCGATTTATTCTTTTAACTTAAAATAAATCGCAATATGCATTCCCAATCAAACTACCCTCTTATAAACACGATCCCCGCATTCGTACATCTTGACGAAGTGTTAATTTTCCTTTTCAAAGTGTTATCAAGTTACTATTGCATCAGGAAATGGGGATAGTCGTGTCACATTATCGTACACTGCAGCACACAACCGCTGCTCTTGTTCTGCTTGCCTTGGCCGGCTGCTCCAGTTCAAATAGTTCTGTTCGTTCCACTCCCGCTCAAACTCCGATGGCGCAATACGCCAATGGCACAGTCGGCCCCGTAGGTTACGATGGGCATGTTCCTGATTTTGCGACGCGTAATTTTGAGCCTTTCAATCGTCAGGATGTAGCCGCCATCGCTCTGCGTGAGTGGCGTATGTTTGGTTCCCCTGTTGCTGATGACGACCCCGAAAACAAGCCCGATGCCAGTGATCCTGCTTTAAAGCCAGAACGTATCCCCGGTTTATGGCAACGCATTGGAGAGTATTGGTGGATTGGCCAAGATCCTTATGAAACAGAAGCAAGCTGGACGGGAAAAACAGACGCAGATGGGACACGCTTCAATGCCCTTCATGACGCACACTACGCGTGGTCTGCTGCTTTTATTTCCTATGTGATGCGCGTGGCAGGAGCTAACGATCGTTTTCCTTATTCTCCTAACCACTCTACCTACATCAATGCAGCAGCCAGTGGTCAAAGCAGTGGCCTAACCGCACACGACCCAAGCAGTTATGCTCCCAAACTGGGTGATATCATCTGTGTGGGCCGAGGACGAAGCCGTTCCGTTACTTTCTCAAAACTTCCTACAGCCTACGGATTTCCTGCACATTGTGGTATCGTTACAGCCACCAACCAGAGTGCACCTCCTTTTGGACGTGAAATCAGCATCGTAGGAGGAAACGTTGAAGATGCCGTTTCTCTAACCCATGTCCCTGTTGATGCACATGGTATGATTTCTGACAGCACAGGACATAGTTACGACACACGTTATCCATGGTGTGCCGTTTTAGAAGTCCATTATGATGCTGATCAGGAGCCTGATAGCGGTCTATAAGCAACTGGCAAACCGCTAGCCCGCCATCCTGATGTCGGGCCGTGTTTGTCTTCAAACCCATCAATAATATTTGTCACGTTCTCATACCCTGCCCCTTGCACCGCTAAACCAGCATGGTATGAGCGCACCCCTGAACGGCACAGCATATACACAGAAGTTGTTTCATCCGGGACGGCTTTCTTAAACGCCTCAATAAAATCACCTTCTGGTACATGCCCCCATGTCAAACAAATCAGGGGTTGCGCAAGGGCTGAAGTATCTGGCACCCCAACTTCAGCCCATTCCTGAGGAGTTCTCACATCAACCAATACGCTCTTTTTATCATTTGCCACTATATCCCAAGCCTGTTTAGCTATTACACTTTTCATGTTCTCTCATTCTTTCAAAAAAAGTACTATTATCAATCAGCAATAGGAGTGCAGATATGACTGAGTTTAACAAGGCCCCATCCCCTCATATCAAAGGTTGGCAGCATTCATCTCCCGGTATGACAGCTGCCATTGGTGGAACTCCTCTCATTCGCCTAAAGCGTGCATCTGAAGAAACCGGATGCGATATATATGCAAAAGCTGAATTTATGAACCCTGGCGGCTCAGTAAAAGACCGGGCTGCTCTTGCCATTATTAAACATGCCTTCAAAACAGGGGCCCTTAAGCCCGGCGGAACAATTGTTGAAGGCACGGCTGGAAATACCGGAATTGGTATTACGCTTGTTGCTCAAGCCATGGGGTGCAAAGCGATCATTGTTGTTCCTGAAACCCAAAGTCGGGAAAAACTTGATTTCCTACGTATGATCGGAGCAGACTTACGTTTGGTCCCAGCAAAACCTTATCGTGATCCGGGCAATTATGTTCATGTTTCCCAGCGCCTTGCTGAAGAAATTGGAGGATGCTGGGCGAACCAATTTGATAATACCGCAAACCGTGAAGGCCACCGTACCACAACTGCCCTTGAGATATGGGAACAAACCAACGGAAAGATAGATGCCTTTACCTGCTCATGCGGCACCGGCGGCACACTCGCAGGAACAAGCACGGGCTTACGTGAACAAGCCGCTCTTGCAGGGAAGGCTGCTCCAAAAATTATCCTTGCCGACCCAGAAGGCTCCGGGCTTTATGGTTGGGTTAAATCCAATGACTTGAGCGTCAGCGGTGGTTCCATTACAGAAGGAATTGGCCAGTCCCGGATCACAGCAAATCTGGACGGCTTTATACCAGATGATGCAGAACGCATCCCCGATGAAGAAGCACTTAAACAAGTATTCGCTCTGACCTCTGAAGAAGGACTATCTGTTGGGGGGTCTTCCGGGATCAATGTTGCATCTGCTATTCGTACTGCACGCAAGCTTGGCCCAGGTCATACAATCGTCACGATATTATGTGATAGTGGGTCACGTTACCAATCCAAGCTCTTTAACCCCGAGTTTCTCCGTTCTAAGAACCTCCCTGTCCCTTTTTGGCTGGCGTAATACATAAACCAGCCGCGTCACACACTTCGTTGTGACGCATCCACTCCTAGCAAAGTATCACTTATGGGATTAGATACGACTACTCCGCACTTGCTCATCATTGATGATGATCGTGAAATCCGGGAACTGCTCACCCAGTTCCTTGAACGCAATCATTTCCGTGTCACTGCCGCCAAAGATGGTCGGGAGGCACGTAAAGCGTGGGCAAGCGGCCATTACCAACTTATCGTTCTAGACCTCATGCTCCCCGGTGAAGATGGGCTTGATATTGCACGCTGGGTACGGTCTCAAAACAACATCCCGATTATAATGGTTACAGCAATGGGAGATGAAACAGACCGTATTATCGGCCTAGAGTTTGGCGCAGATGATTACGTCACCAAACCATTTAATCCCAGAGAACTTCTTGCACGCATTCGTGCCGTCTTGAGACGCAGTTCCGATACAACTGAAAAGCGTCTTTCTGTTGATGTCCGCAAAATTTCCTTTGCAGGATGGAACATTGACCCCATTTATCGTCGTCTTTTCAACCCTCAAGGCTCAGAAATCCCTTTAACAGGGGGAGAGTATGATCTTCTCATGGCTCTCCTTGAACGCGCCAACCGTGTCCTCACACGTGAAATGCTTATGGAACTCTTGCACGGTCGTCAGGCTGGCCCTTTTGATCGGTCGATTGACGTTGCCATTAGTAGGCTTCGCCGGAAGCTCGATAGCGAAAGCGGCAACTCACAAATTATTAAAACAATCCGTGGTGGTGGGTATGTTTTGGCAGCAGAGGTAGAACGTACAACATAATTCATTACTATGCGCTTTATTCCTAGCTCTCTTCTTACACGCACAAGTCTTCTTCTGATTGCTGGTTTGGCCATTATTGAGGCAACTGGGTTAGGAATCCATGCTCTTGATGGCTTCTACATGGCCAAACGCGAGCAAATACATGAATATCAATTCCGACTTTTTTCTATTTATCGAACCGTGGCTGAAGCTGCGCCAGATACCCGGCAAGATGCCCTCAATGATTTAGTCATCCCTCCGGAAATTACGGCTTTTCTCTCCAACAAGCCTGACGATGACATTAAAAGTGCTCCCATCTCTCCATCCTTTTTTCATCCTGATCATTTTATGATGGAGCATGCACATCCATTTCACCCTTTTGATTTTCCTGGACATTTTCCGCCTTTTATGGGGCCTCCCCCTCCTCCATTCCCCGAACAGAACTGCCACCTTACCTCTCTCTTAATGCCTCCAGAGTTGCAGGTTTTTAACCCTTGTTTTATGCCTCCACCGCCTTTGCCGGAAAAATATAGCCCTGTTTTCAAACATAGCCCTTACCTGCATCCAACTCCATTCAATCACTTCCTTCCTTTCCCGTTACGCTCACTCCTGCCTTCTCATCTATACCCTCAAACAATATGGGCTGGGCAAATTCTAAGAACATACTCCACCTCCCTGCTTCTGCCAGACGGAAAGGTGTGGCTTATCGTCCGTTATACAATGCCCTTCCCTAACCCTTTTAGCTCCCCAACTTTTATGGTGGCTTTTCTTGTTATGGCCATTTGTGGAAGTGCCCTCATTGTATGGGCTGTACGGCGCCTTATTACTCCTGTAACCACACTCGCCAATGCAGTGGAAACACTTGGTAAAGATATACATAATTCCGTAACGCTTCCTGAAAACGGTGCTTCTGAAATTAAACGCGCAGCTATTGCCTTTAATACGATGGTCACACGCGTACGACGGATTATACGAGATCGAACAATTATGCTCACAGCCATTGGGCATGATTTACGCACCCCCATTACCCGCCTCAAATTACGTGCTGAATTCATTAATGATGATGAATTACGCAACAAAATTTTAGCTGATTTAGACGAAATGGAAGCAATGGTTGCCTCAACTCTCGTCTTCGGTCGCGAAAACTCTTCCCATGAAACCCCAACAACGTTTGATTTATGTGTTCTCTTACAAACGATCGTCGATGAAACTATTGAAAGCCACCCAGAGCAGGAAAATAAGCTCCTTTTCCAAGCGCCTTCAAACCCTATCTTTATTCAAACGCGTTCAATCGCTCTGAAACGTGCTTTAAACAATCTTATTTTAAATGCTTTAAAATATGCCGGGAACGCAGCAATTTCTGTTATTATTCCCCCCCATCCTCAGGATAAAACGAGCCCTATTCAAGTTATTATAGAAGACAATGGGCCAGGTCTGCCTGAAGAAGCACTAGAGCGTGTTTTCGAACCATTCGTGCGGATTGAAACCAGTCGAAACAGGGAAACGGGAGGAACAGGTCTTGGCCTCTCTATTACTCAATCGATTATTCAAGCTCAAGGCGGTAATATTACTCTTCAAAACCGGCCACAAGGTGGTCTTAAAGCCATCATTACAATCGCCCAGAGCATTAGAAGATAAAATAGTTAAAGCCTTTAAAACTTTTTCTGATCAACCTGAGAAAAAAGCTTATCAAAAGCTTCTTTTGCTGCCCCCGGTTGCTCTATATTTTTAACAGCCTGCTCATTGTTTTTATTGTCAACAACAACAAGACCAACCATTCCCATAAAGTAATGAGGCAAGCATTTATACCCATAGATACCGGCTTTAGAAAAACGAACCGTCAAATCCTGACTCATTTGACCTGCAAAGGGTTTTGCACCTTCTGGCAACATTCCAGGAATAGAGACGGCGTTATGCCCGAAATCCTGAGCGATAAAATGAACAGAATCTCCCGAATGGAGGTACACCACCGCGGGAACAAAACCTCTTTCTCCATTAGGGCCATTGCTAATCATTTTTACATCTACCGTTTTTGCATGTGCGATAAACGGCAAACATAGAACGATGATTAAAGCGTTTAAGAGAGAGCTTTTTTTCATGATATCCTCCCAAATCCCATACCTTCCGGTATGGGATATTTTGCAACACCTGACTTAGCGCTGAAGATCAAAGCGGTCCAAATTCATAACCTTCGTCCATGCCTTAACAAAATCTGCATAGAATTTAGGTTTTGAATCAGCCGATGCATAAACTTCGGCAGTGGCACGTAGCTCTGCATTTGCCCCAAAGATCAGATCCACGGCTGTCGCTGTCCAACGTTTTTGACCCGTTTTGCGATCAAACCCTTGGAAAACACCTGGCTGCTCAGCAGATTTTTCCCAACGCGTATCCATGCTTAAAACATTCTCAAGGAAGTCGTTATTCAATGTGCCCGGATGGTTTGTTAAAACACCATTCTGAGAATGTGCTGTGTTCACATCCAAAGAACGCATACCGCCGAGAAGAACTGTCATTTCTGGAATGGTCAGATCCAACGTACTGGCACGATCTACTAACATCTCTGTCGGAGATTTTTCATCGGGGACTGAGCGATAATAGTTACGGAATGCATCAGCTTTTGGTTCAAGCGCATTAAACGCAGTCACATCCGTTTGGGCTTGAGTTGCATCCACACGCCCCGGTGCAAATGGCACCTGAATGCTTACACCCGCTTGTTTTGCAGCCTGTTCCAAACCAACACTTCCTGCCAAGACAATTACGTCTGCCAAGGAAACCTTACGCCCCGCATGATGGCCTGCGTTGAATTGATCACGCACTTTCTCGAGTTTAGGAAGTACAGACTTTAACTCTTCAGGATCATTCACAGCCCAACCATTTTGAGGCATCAGAGCTAAACGCGCACCGTTTGCACCACCTCTATGGTCTGTTGTGCGATGAGAAGCCGCAGCAGCCCAAGCTGTTTTGATCATTTCACGATCAGACAAGCCAGAAGATGCAATCGCTTTTTTCAACTCGCGAATATCAGCCTGATTGATCTGTTTATAGTCAGCTTTAGGAAGCGGATCTTGCCACAAGAACGTTTGGTTTGGAACTTCATTACCGAAGTAACGTGATTTTGGCCCCATATCACGAACAACAAGCTTGAACCATGCACGTGCAAAAGCGTCCGCAAATTCATTTGGATTTTTGGACCAACGCTCAATAATCTTCCGATACGCAGGGTCCGTTTTCAATGCGATATCCGTTGTGAACATCATAAGTGGATGCATTTTTGCCGGATTTTTAGGCTCACTCGCATCAGGAACAACGTTCTGTGCATCTTTTGGGACCCACTGAGTTGCTCCAGCAGGACTCTTGGTTTTTACCCAATCATGACCAAGCAAGTTATCAATATATTGTGTTGTAAAGTGGATTGGATCGGCCGACCAAGCCCCTTCAAGGCCGCTGGTTATAGCATCGGTCGCTTTCGGCTTACCCTTTACGCAATGGTTAGCCCAACCTAAACCTTGTTGCTCAACAGGCGCACCTTCAGGAGCGGGCCCCGCACAAGACGTTGGTGCTGCACCATGTGCTTTCCCAAAAGTATGGCCCCCTGCAATCAAAGCCACAGTTTCTTCATCATCCATCGCCATACGACCAAAGGCTAAACGGATCATCTTTGCAGCAAGAGTTGGATCTGGAACGCCACCCGGACCTTCTGGATTAACGTAAATTAAGCCTTTATTTGTTGCAGCAAGAGGCTTTTCAAGGTGAGCTTTTCCATCTGAGTCGATGTGAGCCTGAATAGCTTTTTTAGATGGGAAAAATGTTGTTCCTGGTCCCCAATAAACAAGTTCAGACTGCCAATCGTCAGGACGGCCACCAACGAACCCAAGTGTCTTAAAGCCCATTGAATCAAGAGCAACGTCACCTGTCAGAACGATCAAATCACCCCATGACAGCTTCTCACCGTACTTTTGCTTGATGGGCCACAAAAGACGCCGCGCTTTATCCAAGCTCTGGTTATCTGGCCAGCTATTTAGCTCAGCAAAACGCTGTTGAGCGCCTTCTTCTCCCCCTCGTCCGTCAAGAGTGCGATAGGTTCCAGCATTATGCCAAGCAAGACGAATAAAGAACGGACCATAATTACCGTAGTCTGCAGGCCACCAATCTTGCGATGTTGTCAGAAGCTTTAAAATATCCGCCCGGACTTCTTTTAAATTTAATGTTTCGAATTTTTTGGGGTAGCTTTTATCGTATCCCGCACCATATGGATCTGACTCAGAATCATGAAACCGTAGTGGATCGAGATTCAACCGACTAGGCCAATAAAACTCATTAGGTCTCTCTACGCCATCCGCCATTGCCATCGGCGCTAAAGATGTAAGTGTTGTGCTGGCAATAAGTAAAGCCGCACCAATACGTAACATTTTCATAAAACCAATTCTCCGCCAATCAATAGGCACTAACTATCAGAATTCTGATATTTATAGATTATATCAAATTATATGACGGAGAAAATATAATTAATCCTATATCTGTTGTAAGGAAAACAAGTGAGGAACCTTAAAAGGTTCAAGGCGTTTTAAATTTTTTAACATTTTCTTTTCTATATTAAGTAAGTCTAATTTACTCAATATTTATTATATTACATTTATTTGCACCCAATTGACGCATCCTAAGCAAATAAATACTATATATAATGTCACTAACTTATAATAATGTATTGATTTATATGATAAAAGATCAATCATCTTCAGATGATTTTATTTGCCGACCTGAATTTGAACGACATCTCGACAAATTTGACGCTATTGAAAAGCAGTTATGTCAACATGCCCTTCTTATTTCTCAGAATTCAGCAGACACTCAATCCCTCAAAACACAGATTTCTGATGGATTTGATAAAATCCATGCAGAGATTCAAACCCTTAAAAGCATGAGAACATGGGTTATTAGCGGAATAGCCGCAGGAGGTAGTGCTTTTGGCGCTGCAATTTGGCATGCCATCCAATTAAAACTAATCCCTTAAATAAATATATTCTACACGAAAAGAAAATTCACTATGAATTAAAGTATAAACATATAGTACTAGCAAAGTCTTTTTTATCTACTAAATTAGATTTTGAAAATCTATATATTTTGTTTTATTATTAAAACTCTTTCTTTTTATTTATATGGTCTTCCGTTATGCATCGTTTAGATATCAAACAAAAAACAGATATCCGATTAGTCGATATTTCTCCTGATTTTTGGTATCCAATCGCATGGTCGAAAGAATTGCGCCGAGGCAAAACCATAGGTCGTTATTTTGGTCGCCAATCAATTGCATTGATTAGACCTAAAAGAGGCCCAGTTTTTGCCTTGGAAAACCGCTGCGCTCATCGACAGGTTCCCCTGAGCAAAGGAACCGTTGAAGGAGATAGTGTTAAATGCTGCTATCACGGTTGGGCTTATGGACGCACAGGAAAATGTTTAGATATTCCTTATCTTGGAAAAGATGAAAATAGAGAAAAAATCATTAACCGTGTGAGAAGTTATCCTTGCCGAGAAGCAGGTGGGATGATTTTTGTATTCCCAGGCGATCCAGAAAAAGCCGACAAAGTTCCCTTCCCCCAGTTAGCCCAAGTTAATAACCCAGCCTTTAAAACTCGCCAGTTTAATCCATCAGTAAAATGTCATTATACGTTCATGCATGAAAATCTTATGGACATGAACCATCAATTTTTGCATCGGCGGCAGATGGGACAAATTCGGGCGCGTTATTTAGGAGGCGAAACAGGGGAAGACTTTGTTGAGGCACGTTATAGTTTTGCGCGTACGGGCACTCAACAACCCTTGGCGGAACGTCTTATTTTTGGCAAGCATACATATGACCCAAATAAGATCCAACCGGTAGAAGAGGTCGTTACCATTCGCACCACATATCCATATCAACGTCTCTTTATCCATGATAAAGATGGGGACTTGGTTATGGAGCTTTTTGCAGCTTACGTCCCTAACAGCCCAAGCGGAAAAAGCTGCCAAACGTTTGGATTACTTTCTGTTTTACGTCCCCAAACCCCTCTTCTTATTGATATAATATGGCCCGTTCTTGGAATATTCACCAATAGAATTTTTCAAGAAGATAAAGAAGTTGTAGAAATGGAACAAAGGGCATGGAATGAGTTAGGGGGTGATCGAAATAGAGAAGTCTTTCCAATCGTCAATAAATTGCGTGATCTTCTAATCAACAACGGCATTACACATTGAAGATCACTTTTTAATCAATTTTTCCTTTGTTCGATAATTTTTAATTATCATTATTCGCGAAGATACTTGTCTTGAAAAAGACAAAATATCTTCGCAATTATGTTCCTTTGAAGGAAACTTCTCTGTCATATCTTCGTTTCACTCTGCAACTGGTGTTTAAACGGGAGTGCAAACACCAGCCCTCAGAATTAATCTGAGCCCGTCACTACAGCTGGGGCGGTAACCTTCAGCTGTAGTGCACAATTTCTTTATTTTCGTTGATATTATATAGTTATTTGTCTTAATAGACCCTTCATTTTAAATTTCATAAAGAACTTTCATGTATATCTCCGCCCTCATGGAAAAATCAAACGTCAAGTTTGGAACCAGTGGTGCTCGCGGCCTTGTTTCTTCTATGACAGATGAGGTTTGCTTTTTATATACAGTCGGATATTTACAGTACCTTTCCAAAATTGGAATGTTTTCTACTGGCTCAAACGTAGCTTTCGCTGGAGATTTACGCCCGAGTACTCCGCGCATACTGAAAGCCTGCCTCGCCGCTATTCTATATATGAAGGGACAGCCTGTTTTTTGTGGTTTTGTACCCACTCCTGCCCTTTGTGCATATGCATTCCACAACCATATTCCTTCTTTCATGGTAACAGGTAGCCATATCCCGGATGATCGAAACGGAATTAAATTTAATACTATATCAGGCGAATTTCTGAAAAATAACGAACAGGAAATGTTGAAGGAAGATGTGCAGGTTCCTCAGCACCTATTCGACCTTAAAGGTGCCTTAAAAGCCCCCCCGTCCCTTCCTAATATTACCAACATTATTCCTTTTTATATTGCGCGTTACCAAAAATTCTTCGGCTCAAATGCGCTCAAAGGCCTAAACCTAGGAGTGTATCAACACTCAGCCGTTGGTCGAGATATTCTTATCCAAATTATTGAAGCTCTTGGCGGTCTTGCCACGGCTCTCGGTCGATCAGATACATTTATTCCCGTTGACACGGAAGCTGTAAGACCAGTTGATATTCAGCTTGCTCACCAATGGGCTTCTGAAAACCATTTTGATGCTATCCTCACAACTGACGGGGATTCAGACCGACCACTTCTCGCTGATCATACGGGAGAATGGCTCCGTGGAGACGTGCTTGGTATCATAACGGCCCAATTCTTAAAGGCTCAGGCTGTTTCCACCCCGATAAACAGCAACACCGCGCTCGAAAAAGCTACTTTTGCCCATACTATCAATCGCACGAAAATAGGGTCTCCGTTTGTGATTGAGGCGATGATGCACTCTTCTCACAATAACATTCTTCCCTCTGTTGGCTATGAAGCAAATGGTGGTTTTCTCCTTGGATCTGACCTCAAAAACACAAAAGGCATACTACCCGCTCTTCCTACTCGGGATGCTGTTTTACCTCTCTTATGCGCTCTCGTGAGTGCTAAAAACAAAAATATGACGTTGCGTCACTTATTAAAAACCATTCCACCTCGCTTCACAGCGAGTGACCGATTGCAGGATATTCCCACAAAAACGACATTGCGATACTTAGATACGATACGAGCAAATACACAGGACTTTAGTCGTTATTATGATAGCGATGATATTACGCACATAGACGAAACAGATGGGCTACGCTTCACTTTCGAAAACGATGATATCATTCATCTACGCCCCTCAGGCAATGCACCAGAATTACGCATTTACACAGAATCAAGCCCTCAGGAAGCAGCACAAAGTTTATTATCAAAAACAAAAAACATTATAAAAAGCGCTTTGAAGAATACGCCTCAAAATGCACCATGACGTTCTACAATAAACGAATATGGTTTTTATTAGAGTGGTTCACTCTCACAAGCTTCTCTGTGGCGAGCGCTTCCACTCACCATACCCCATCAAAAACGAGCGTTTTATCCCAGAAAAATATAGAGAAAATTGTTGTTACAGGTAGTAACTCTACTCATGCACAAGCGCATTACGATACGTCGAGTGCATCTATAGGTCCTCTGGGAAAACGCTCTATATTAGACACACCTTTTTCAATCGTCACAGTTCCAAGAAGCGTCATTATCAATCAAGAAACACGAAATATTAATGACCTTCTCACTTATATTCCATCAGTACAACTAGAAGAGCGTGGGGACCCCAATACTAGCCGCCCACAATCGCGTGGGTTCGAAGCTGATATTATTTCCAACTCGCGTATTAATGGGCTTAATATCGTCATTACTACTCCCTACGCTGCAGAACAGTTCGATAATCTGCAGGTTTTAAACGGGCTCGCAGGAGCTCTTTATGGTCCACAAAACCCGGCAGGAACCTTTGATTATACCCTCAAACGCCCTACACAACAAAAACATGAACGTTTTTCTTTAGGATACGATAATAATGGTGCTGTACTTGAGCACACCGACTGGTCAGGACAAGTGGGGCATAACCACTGGTTTGGGTATCGATTAAATTTATTAAATCAAAAGGGTGAAAGCTATGTAAGTAATTCACATCTGCGTCGCAATTTAATAAGCGGTGATTTTGATATTCATATCGATCCAAAAACAGTTATCCAAATCGATGCAAGTCAATATAATTTTGTAGAAAGAGGATATCCTGGCCAATTTACTTATAATGCCTCACAAATCCTTCCCTCTGCCCCTCGCCTTACCCGTGAAGGGTATGGTCAACCACAAGGTGGTTTTAATACAGAAACAAATACAGCTCTCGCCAAAATTATTCATCACTTTAATAATAATTGGGACTTTACACTTGGTGGCCTTTACCAAAATGCTTATCGGGATGTTTTCTCAATCAATAACCGTCTCATTTCAAATGACGGTCGTTATTTACAGTCAATTACAGCCGCGGGCTCTGCAAAAAACTTTAAGCTTGGCAGTAATATTGCTTACCTTAATGGAAAATTTCACACTGGCTCGATCCTTCACACCATCAATTTTGGCACAAATGGCTACACAATTAGCAACTACAACCCGACCCAAAACCAATCCTATCCCCTTGGTACAGCTAGCATAGATTATCCTCAAATATCACTTGCCCCCCAACCTTATATGAAGGGATCCTACAAATCTTCCGATACAACAACACAATCCCTGCTGTTAGGCGATACCGTCTCCGTTACACACTCACTCGACCTTTTGGGAACAATCGCTTGGAGCTGGTTAAGCACCAACAATTATAACAAGCAAAATATTAAAGTATCCACGTATCAAAAAAATGCAGCTTTCACGCCTAGCCTTAGTGCACTTTACAAAATAACACCCAACCAAAGTGTTTACTTTACATGGGGACGCTCAATAGAAGCAGGCCCCACAGCCCCTGCCAGTGCAAAAAATGCCTATAAGAGCTTAGCCCCCTTACGCTCAACAGAATATGAAGCAGGTTATAAGATTCTTTTATCATCGAAACTACACATGAATGTTGCTGTTTTTCGAATGAAACGCCCTTATAGTTTCACCAACCCTAGTACCCTTATATTCGGCACGTACGGCCAGCAGATTAATTATGGTTTTGAATATCAGGTTGCTGGAAATATTTCACATAACCTAAACGTACTTGGTGGTGTCACATGGCTCGATGCACAAAATAAGCATACCGCCTCCTTAGAAACGTCCAATAAGCAAGTTGTTGGCGTTCCTCCAGTTCAAATGAACTTCTTATTTGATTATCAAATCCCTTTTCTTCCTCAGAGTGCTTTCAATACAAACCTTCACTTCACGGACCGACGTGCGGCCAATATTCAAAATACAATTTTTGCACCGTCCTATTTTACTTTGGATTTAGGCCTGCGCCATTCTTTCTTTCTTCAAAAAACGCCCATTACCCTTCGTTTTTTGATCAAAAACATAACGAACAAAACCTACTGGGCTTCTCTTTACCCTTCTAGCATTAACGGTGATACGAATGCCACCAACGCCGCCGTTGCAGGCTTACCACGAACCTATCACTTTTCACTGGATACCGCTTTTTAACTTTCCTGCCTCTCATTTTTTTGATAATGAGAGGCATTCTTAATATTCATGCTTTTGGATGACTTCAAACATAAGGATCATACTATGCTCATCCGTATTCCAAATGTTTTGTCTCCTGAAGAAGTTCAGCACTGCCGCGCCACACTTGAGCAATCAACATGGACAGATGGTCGCATTACTGCTGGCGAGCAGTCAGCAAAAGCCAAGCTGAATTTACAAATCCCTCAAGATTCAAAAGAAGGGCGAGAATTAGGAGAACTCATTCTCCGTGCCCTCGGGCGCAACCCTATATTTAATAGTGCCGCTTTACCTTTGCGTGTCTATCCACCACTCTTTAACCGATACGATACTGGCATGCACTTTAATGCGCATGTTGATAATGCCATTCGCCCAATCCCTGGGGCAGGGTTTCGCATCCGAACAGATGTTTCTTCTACGTTATTTCTAACCTCTCCAGAGGAATATGACGGTGGAGAACTCGTCATTCAGGATACGTATGGAACACATAGTGTTAAACTGCCTGCTGGGGACATGGTTGTTTACCCATCAAGCAGTTTACATAGTGTCAATCGTGTCACACGGGGGAGCCGCTGGGCTTCGTTCTTCTGGTCTCAATCTATGGTGCGGGATGATACCAAGCGGGCTCTGCTCTATGAGTTCGATTGTTCCATTATCGAAACACGCAAATCCCTGCCAGATGATCACCCTGCTGTACTTGGGCTTACATCCACATATCATAATCTTTTAAGACAATGGGCGGAGTTATAACTCCGCACACCTTTAAAAAGATTGGCTGATCCCAGTTAAAATAGTGCGCCGCAAGCCATATTGCGGGGCACCGACACCAATCCCACTACCGCTGCGTAACATATATGTTTTATCAAACAAGTTTGTTACGTCTAAACGCAACTGTGTTTGTTTTAAAAACGAAACATGAAACAAATCCTTAAAGGATTGTACCAAGGCTAAGTTAAAAGTTGCGTATTGTGGAACAGAGGCCCCATTGGGAACCGCTCCATCCGCGCGTAAACCACTCCCGTACACCATTGTCGTAGAAAACAACAATGGATGACCGGTTTGATGAAAAAATGTATAACTTCCGCCAGCTGATGCCGTCCATCTCTGGTCATGATCCAGATGAATCCATCGATGCTGAATATATGAAAAATCATCCGCACTAAAATTCCACTGCCCGGAAACGATATTTTTTCCTATCGCACGAGACCAGGCAAAATTTCCATACACATTCCACGGCCCATGCGTATAATCCGTTGCAAATTCAAAACCATGGACTTGCCCACGTCTATAATTAAAAACAGACAAAATGACAGGCGAACCAAACTGCCCTTCATCGATCATATTTTTAGCCAGTTTGACATAAGCATCAAAAGAAGCATGCCATCCGGGTAAAATCGTTTGAGAAAAACCACTATCAAAATAATGATCCCGCTCTGCTTTTGCCATTGTATTTTCAAAAATAGCAGGAGATGCAGAAGTATTCCGATATTTAGATAAAGATACCCCTGACACAGCTTCAAAAGGAGGCGGCGTGAAATAACGTGAATATCCAGCATGAAATGCACCTCCATGCCATGGGCGATACACTATATTAATCCTTGGGCTCACCTGTTTGGCGTGTGTGTACTCATCGACCCCGTCAAAACGCAGACCATAATTAATCGTTAAATTCCGAACGGGCTTCCATTCATCTTGAGCATATAAGCCATAAACCCAGCCTGTTCGCCCCGATCCATCATGAATATTGACAGGAATGGGGGAGTAAGACGGCTGTCCATTCGTTCCATCCTCGCTCTGGGCATATACATTTGCATCTGTTTTAGAAGTATTACGCTCAACATAGGCCTGATACCCAAAACGTACGGTATGCTTGGGAGCTACCCTCCATGTTGCATCCGTTTGTGATCCTGTCGAAAATACAGCCCGGGCTGCCCGTTGCGCTATTCCATTATAAATTAAATCACCAATCGGATCTGGGGAGTAACGCAGTGAACTGTATCGCAACACGCCCGATGTCTGAAAACTCAATTTCCCTAATTCTTTTTGTAAAGACAGAATTCCAAAATCTGTAATTTCTTTCTGATGTTCATTCAAACTCGAACTATCAACATTGCCGTATAAACGCTGTGAAAACGAGCTTTCTAAAAAAGAAGGGTTAGCGAATTGTCGTTGTAACCCGGGATTATTAGGTAACTGATATTCTGCATTCGCAACACCCGTCGTTAAACTAACCCGGGTATCCGCATCTGCGGTATAACGTACGTGCCCTAAAAAATGATATTGATTAGAGAGGTCATGCAGTGCGTTGAAGTGGGGAGTCGTGTTCTCAATCCCAATGCGATTATGAACAAAATCACCAGTCCCAAACCAGTCCCACTTTCCTTTATGCCCTCCATATTGCGCAGATGGCATAAAATAATCTCTCGCCCCTCCATAGATCGATATATTTCCACCACTGTCTGAGAAGCCATTCTTTGTGTTAATATCAATCACACCAGCTTGTAGAAAACCATACTCACTGGGCAAAGCACCTGTGGTAAGGGACATCGAGTGAGCAAAACGCGTCATTAACGTTTGACCAAAAACGCTCACACCTTCGGGTAAAGCCACCCCATCCAAACGAAATTGTACTTCATTATGGTCACCCCGGATGTGTATTTGCCCATAACTATCCTGTGCAACACTTGGCGCCTGAAGTAAAACAGCCGTTAAAGGTGCGTTATCGCCTCCCGGTATTTTTTCAATATTTTTACGACTGAAATTATAAGTGGTCGCACCGGTGGAAGACTGCAAAGCACTTCGTGCACGCTCTAGGTGAGCATTAACGATAATATGATCCTCACCCACACGGCTCGTTTCGGTTACAGAGGTTGGTACTTTTTTCTCACCTCCCACTGTAGCTCCTTGAACGGGCATAGTCGCGTGACACAAACCCGTTACGCCACCAAACACAGTGAAAAACCAATACACGCGAGATGTAGGAGCCATTGCAGCCCTCAGTTAGAGAGGATTAAAAACTGCACTCTTTATATTATGTTATATCATAACATATCAAGCCTTCCGAAATGATTTTTTCTTTTTTAATATTTTAAAATAAGGACGAGGCTATATATAATTATTTAAAAATTTCTGCACAAAAATCTGTGTCGATAAAATCGTATTCTCAATATCTATTGAATTTGAATTCAGTATAGGAAAGCTTTTAAAATGAATAATTGAAAATAAGGCATCAAAAAAAATATTTCTATATTTCAAAAGATCATCTTTGAATTTTAAATCATATCGATCAATGAAAGAAAACACCTGCTCCCGTGTTGGATCTACACTTACTTCTCTTAAAATTTCTTCAAACTCCTCATTTTTAACCGATTCACCTAATAAAACCCCATATGTCTGCCCCAGTGGAGTTGCTAAAAAGCGGACTCTTTCTTCTATAAGCTGATTAATATCGCCAACTAAGCTTCCTGTATTAATCGTAGGAACTAAATATTTTTTCCATTGCCGGATCGCGTCAAACAACATGTCCTGCTTCGTTGGCCAGCGTCGATACACTGTTGCAGTCGATACTCCAGCTGTTTTTGCGACCTTACTAATCGTTAAATGCTGATATCCTTCTCGGGCCAAAACAGTCTGTATTGATTTTAAAATATTATTTTTCAACGCCTTATCCATCGGGCGTCCCGGTGATCGCGCCTCTCCATACTCAATAGAAGGAGTGTCTTTGAACTGGAGCGATAAAGGATTAGACATATGCATTTTTGATATTCCTAATTACGTATTCTTTAATCCCTGCTATTTTATAAAAAAATCTCTCCTTGTCTGTATAAATATTCATTTATCATCCAAATGTGAAAACATACACTGAAGTTTAATTGATTGGTATTTTTATATAACTTACACCATTATTTTCTTTTTCTGGAAAGTTTCCACCTCTCATATTTACTTGAACAGATGGCATTAATAGCTTTGGCATCGATAATTTATGATCTCTTTCTTGCCTCATACGCACAAAATCTTCTTCACTCATCTGATCGTTCACATGAATATTACTTGTACGCTGCTCCTTAACCGTTGTTTGCCAAACAAAATCATCTCTCCCTTGCGCCTTATAATCATGGCACAAAAATAATTTCGTCTCGAAAGGTAAAGATAATAACCGCTGGATCGAACGAAATAATTGCCGAGCATCTCCTCCGGGGAAATCAGCCCGCGCAGTTCCAAAATCCGGCATAAACAGAGTATCTCCGACGAATACCGTATCCCCAATCACAAAAGCCATATCAGCCGGTGTATGTCCCGGAACATGCAACACTGTAACGGGTAATTGCCCTATAAAAAACGTTTCTCCGTCTTGAAACAAATGATCGAATTGAGATCCATCCCGCTCAAACTCTGTTCCTGCGTTAAAGATTTTACCAAAAACCTCTTGGACACGAATAATATCTTTCCCTATCCCGAGCTTGCCTCCTACTTGTTTTTGTAGCCATGGCGCCGCCGACAAATGATCTGCATGAGCGTGTGTTTCTAATTGCCACTCTACGCTCAGATTACTTTCCTGAACAAAATCAACAATCTCTTGTGCTGAATCATAAGACGTTTTCCCAGACGCCATCTCGTAATCTAAAACACTATCAATAATGGCGGCTTTTCTTGTTTTTCGGCAATAAACCACATGGCTCGCCGTATTCGTCTTTTCATCAAAAAAAGTACGAATAACTGGAACAAGAGTTTCAACCTTATGAGCATCTCTAATCTGTTTAGATGCTAAGTTTATAACATCATCCTTTTGCATAGCTTATAACTTCCGCTAAACGACCTAAGTTACATCTCTTAATATGAACTTGTATGCTTCAAGCTTCTAGGCGTATAAAATATTTTATGAACAAACCTCGTCAGTATAATCGCCGAAAAGTTACACTTAAAGATGTAGCTGCATATATTGGCGTTTCTCATACTACTATTTCAAACGCATATATCCGACCCAATCAGCTTTCCGTAGAATTACGCAAAAAAATCCTCCTTGCAGCCCAAGAACTTGGATATACAGGGCCAGACCCGGCCGCCAAACAACTCGCAACAGGCCGCAGTGGAGTGATTGGCTTTCTCTTTAGTGAAGATTTACCTTACGCATTTTCAGACCCGGCTTTAAGAGCCGTTTTACAAGGTGTCGCTCTGAGCTGTAACACTTTAAAAACAGACCTCACACTCATCTCTGCCAGCAATAACCTACAAAATATTGACCACCCTGTCTCTTTGGGAAACGCAGCCGTTGACGGATACATCCTGTATTCTGTAGCGCCAGATAATCGCTGCATTCTTATGGCTCAACAACGCAACGTCCCCCTTGTTGTTATCGATCAACCGCGCTTAAGCAATATCCCTTACATCGGAATCGATGATCGAAAGGCAGCCTATCAAGCAGCTCAATATCTTCTTGGGTTAGGCCATCGTAAATTCGGTATCATTTCCCTTAAAACCGCACACGATAATTATAATGGGGTATTAACAAAACAAAGACGACACAATATCACCCACAGTACAATCGCCATGCGGTTGGAAGGGTATCTAGCGGCTTGCACAGAAGCTGGTCTTTCTGCTGAGGCAATTCCTATATGGGAAACGGCTATTAATTCAAAAGAACAAGGTAAAGAAGGCGCTCTTTTTCTTAATAATAGCTCTTCTCCTCCTACAGCCATTTTAGCAATGAGTGATTGTTTAGCGCTTGGCGCAATGGAGCACTTCCGATCCGCAGGTTTTTCTATCCCGCAGGATCTCTCCATTTTTGGCTTTGATGATATTCCAGAAGCTCATTCGGCTGGGCTAACCACAGTGCACCAACCTCATGAACAAAAAGGTATTGCGGCGGTTCAACTTCTTACTCAACAGACCACACGTGACAACATCTCCTTGCCCACACGTTTGGTGATCAGAAACAGTACAGGCCCGGCGCCTCATAAAAAATAATTATTCTTTTACGCAATGATTTTTAAGATATCCTTAAAATGATCAATTCTAAAGTCAGCGGAAAGCTTCTCACATTCCTCTCTCCACCCATGGCCATAACTTACCCAGCAAGAAGCTATATTAACATTCTTGGCAAATTTTAAATCTGCGGCTGTATCACCGACCATTAAAAACTCTGATTTCTTTTTATCAGGCAACAGAGAAATGACCCGATCCATTACCGCAGGATGAGGCTTGTGAGGATATGGCGGTTCGGACGCTATAATCCCACTAAAGAACGAATTTAATTTAAAACGTTCAACACTGTCTCGAACCGTTTGTGCGTGCTTGTTACTAACAATAATTAATTCTTTTCCTCGTTCTTTCAATGCCGATAACGTCGAAAGCACATCATCATAAAGATGTGTCTCAGCAAGATCGGCAACAGGATAGTAATCTCGATAATGCTGAACAAACTGTTTCGTTTGCTGCGCGGATGCATCAGGAACAACGCTCGCAAATAACGTTAATAATGTTCCGCCATGCGCCAGTTGATCCTTTAAAATCTCTGGCGCCGGAGCCTGAAACCCGCTCTTTTCAAAGGCTTCTTTCAAACTACGCAAAATCGCAGGACGCGTTTCCGCTAATGTCCCATCATAATCAAGAAGTAAGGTTGAAAATTGCGCCATCTGGAAAAGCCTTTTCACTATTTAATGATATTCCGTCACACTACGTTGATCATTTATAAGCTGTTTTAACCCAGGAAGGATAGCAATAAGCAATCCACCCTCCGGTTGCTTCCGCTTTGCTGCCAGTAACATATTTGACGAATTATGCTCGTATTCTTCTTGTTTTAAAATCAATTTTATCGCTTTAGCACGCTCACTATCGCTTAGATCATGATGCAGTTCTTTCAAAGCAGAACGTGCAAGAGTTCCAATCACATGAACTGTTGGCAAAACAGCTTCTAATGTAGAATTCCCTTTAGCGATAAGAGCATAATTATTTTCATTATCGCTCCAAACCTCCAGCTGATGTTCTATGACAGGTTCTAAGGACTTCTCTCCTGCCATATAACGCGCAACATTTTCATTAAACTGCGTGCCAACAAATGAATCTGGGTTAGCCACGCCAGAGGGGGATCCAAGCACATCATATGTGTTGTTGAGAATATTCAAAGCATAATTCTGAACAGGGATTGTAATACTTGTCAGAACATGAAGAGGCATCGGGCGCCCCTGTGAAACGATATTTTCAAGTTCCTGAGTGGACTGCTTATAATTCAGACCCATTCTTTCTAACTCGTCCAGAATAAAGGGTAATCTTTCTTCCAAATACTGAGTGTCTCTAACATTTTTTGCAGACCAAAAACGTTCTGCCAGTGTCGCCGCCCGCGGCCATAAACGTGTATCCAGATTCTTTTCAAACACAAGCTCTGACCACAAAGCACCTTCTGCCCCCATCACAAGCTTCTCCTGCTCTGGCGTTAATGGTTGGGCGGTAGGATCTTGAGAAAAAGCCTGAATAAGCGCGCTTTGTTTAGGATGAACTTCTTCTATTTCAGCAGGCGTTAATCCATTTGCTTGTGTGTCATAAGGATCAACACTGTAATATTGAGGTGAAGCATTAAGGAGATCTAAATAATACCCTGATGATACAACGACCGGATGTCCTGCTTGTGTGGCTGTTCCTGTCCACTTGGAACCACGCCATCCTTCAACCACAACATCCTTAGGGATTGGAGCCTCGCTTACCTCATCCCATCCCATCATCACCTTCCCTTGCTCTGATAAAATTTTCTGTACCTGAGCAGTAAATGCAGCTTGCAAGGCCGGCGCATCCCTATAGCCATGCTGTTGCATAAAGGCCTTAATATGCCTGTTATGCGTCCATTGGCTGGCCAAAACTTCATCCCCGCCAGAATGGAAATACCGATCTGGGAACAATGCGCCCATTTCCGCATAAAGAGATCGAATAAAACTTAATGTTTGTGGATTGGTAGGATCCATCGCGGGGTTATTTAAATTCGTATTTTT